>CAZSUX010000001.1:0-9286 GCA_964610135.1 uncultured bacterium
TCTTTCTGTCACCGGGGCTCGCGGGAACACAACCGAGTACCCCCGACGCGCGCGGACGGCGTCTCCCCCACCAACAGCCATTTCAGATTGCAGATTGTAGATTGTAGATTGGCGGACAGGACGACTCGGCGTCGGTTTGCAGTTGGCAGTTGACTCCGTAACCCCGGCGTCCTTGGCGGTTCTTCCCTCCGCCTCGGACTTCTGACTTCTAGCCTCTAGCTTCTGCCTTCTGACTTCGATCGATAGCGACCCTAGTATTCCGCGTTGTCGATCTGCGCCTTCTGGAGCGCGCCCGAGTAGTCGATGTACACGGTCTTCGGCTCGGAGAAGATGTCGTACGCGGGGTAGCTTCGAGGACACAGTGCTCGACTCCGCCCGGCCATTTTACAGCGAATGCAGCTGGCCGCACTTCAATCAGCCGTCAGCGTCGCCGACGATACCCTAGCTGCGTGCCACCCAGCCTTTGCCCGGGAGCCAACGTCGACTGAAGCTCGTGCCGTCGCGTGCCACAGCAAGCGGTGGGAGCATGAAATTACGCAGCGCCTGGACAACGTCTACCAGCTCAGGAGCGCCGTCAACGAGCCTGCTTCTGCGAACGAACGTCTGCCACTGGGCGAGCTTTGCTGGCGACGCTTCGAACGCCTCGCCCAGCGCTTCAGGTACGCCCGTGGGGTACGGCGTCTGGCGGCGATCAAACGTCGCCCGGATCGCACGCACTAGTGTCGGCCCGTCGAATTCCAGGGTCCGGCTCAGAAACAGGATGTCGACCAGGTCCTTCAGCCGGCTGGTTGCCAACCCCTTCTCTACCAGCGTCTCGAGCTTCTCCGCCACGACGCTGTAGCGGGAGTAGACTCGGAGCCGCGGTGCGGCCATGCGCAGGAACGTCGGCAACTCTGCTGGTTGCGGCATCGGCACCACGCGATCGCCGACCCCGATATCAACCTGAAGATGAATGACCGCACGGGCCAGCTCGGCCTGCAAGACAATACGAACGCCCTGGTAGCCTCGCCCCTCGCGGATTTGCTCACCGACAACGGTGTCAGCACGGAACACCAAACCGTCCGGATCGACATCGGTCGAGCAGAGCGAGCCGAAGATGCGCTTCATCGCTGCAACGCTCACGTCTCCAAGGCCCAGTAGGTCCACATCGCGCGTCGTCCGATGGGGCCGATCGGCCCAAACAGCGAAGAGCATCGCTCCTTTCAGCACAAAACGATCCCGCCATTCGGACCGGCTGAGGCGGTACAGCAACCGCTCAACCCCGAAGCGCACCAGCACGTCCTGGAAGTCCTCATGCCGGCGGTCGGCAATGCTCTTCAACTGGTCGCGGACCGAGCTAGCCAAGGCGGTCGGTGCCGGACGTTTCACACGAGGGACTCTAGATAGGGTTGCATGACGTTCGCCACGCGGAGAAGACGCGCCAGCCGCGTCACGTCATCCATCAGGAACCTCCGCTCTCTCCAGGCTTCATGCAGCGCCTCCAGAGCAACATCCTGCCCGATCTTGTTGCGGTTGCGGAAGCAATCTACTACTGTCTTGGCAACCGAGTAGACGTGCAGCCCAGCTCCATCGACACGATGTCGCTCTATGCCCTCGTGGAAGGCGGGGCCGGAGAACCTCACCGCGTGTATCCTGACCGCCTGCCTTGCCGGGGGCTTGTCCACATCCCGTTCGAAGGCCATCCACACTTCGGGAGCTCGCTGTGTCGTCAGCCGATGGAATACCAGAGCAGAAAGCAAGCATACCACGCCCCGAGGCGCCAGCCGTTGAGCCAGAACTAGGCTGTGCTGCTCGGTGATGTCCGCGTTCTGCCAACGATACAGCCCCCGGCTGACGCGCTCCATCAGACCAGCAGCCAGGAGCTCCTGCTGTCGCCTTGGGTAGACTCCGAGCTCAGCAAGCTGGGCGGCCGTTAGGACCCAGCCCTGGGCACGGAACGCTGCGGCGAGTTTCTTCCGGTCAGTCATGCGCCCTAGTGTATTGAATCTTCCACACTTGTCAATAAATGGGGAAGCTTCCATACAGCCTGCCTGCCTGCCGCCTCGCTCGCTGCAACTGCTGCTGCGAGGATGACGCCTGGGATGCCAGCGGCCAGGCTGATGACGACGATGGATGGGCACAATCATCACGACAACGACCGGGAGAAGTAAGAGGGAGATGATGATGACGAACGCGTAGATGCGGCGGATGATGAACATCATCTGACCAGGATCGGCATCAGGGACATTCACGCTATTCGATGACGGCGGCAGGGCGCGGCTCCTGTAAGTTGAACCCGCACAAGCAGCCGGGACGGACAAGCCGCCCCGGTTATGTGTCGCTTCGGCCTCTAGTACTCCGCGTTGTCGATCTGCGCCTTCTGGAGCGCTCCGGAGTAGTCGATGTACACGGTCTTCGGTTCGGAGAAGATGTCGTACGCGGTCCAGCCGCCTTCGCGGTGGCCGTTGCCCGTGTCCTTGACGCCGCCGAACGGCATATGGCACTCGGCGCCGATTGTCGGCGCGTTGACGTAGGTGATGCCCGCTTCGATTGTCTCGACTGCCTTCATCGCGAGGTTCACGTTCCGGGTGTAGATTGACGACGACAGGCCGTAGGGCGTGTCGTTCATTACCTTCACCGCTTCTTCGAAGTCCTTGACCTTGATGCAGGAGAGCACCGGCCCGAATATCTCTTCGCGGGCGATGCGCATCGTCGGGGTCACGTCCCCGAACACCGTCGGCTTGTAGAAGAAGCCCTTGTCGTACGCGCCGCCCGCAAGCGGCTCGCCGCCGCAGAGCAGCTTCGCGCCTTCCTGCTTGCCGACTTCGACATAGCCGTGAACGGTCTTGCGCTGGCCGTCGCTGACGCAGGGCCCGACCTCAATGCTCTCGTCGAGGCCGTTGCCGACCTTCAGTTTCTTCGCCCGCTCGACCACCATCCCGACCAGCTTGTCGTAAACCCCGGCCTGGACGATGAGCCGCGAGGTCGCAGTGCAACGCTGGCCGGTGGTCCCGAAAGCGCCCCAGAGCACGCCCTCAAGCGCCAAATCCAGATCCGCGTCGTCGAGCACAATCTCGCCGTTCTTGCCGCCCAGTTCGAGCGAACAACGCTTCAGGCTCTTCCCGCAGACTTCGGCGATGCGGCGACCGACTTCGGATGAGCCGGTGAACGACACGCCGCTCACGTCCGGGTGGTTCAGCAGCGCCTCACCCACCACCGCGCCGCCGCCATAAACGATGTTCACGACGCCCGCGGGTACGCCCGCCTCGGTCAGGGCCGACACGAACTCGTGCACCGTCGCCGGGGTCAACGTCGCGGGCTTGATGACCGCGGTGTTGCCGCAGGTGAGCGCCGGGAAGAGCTTCCACGAGGGTATCGCCATCGGGAAGTTCCACGGGCAAATCATGCCCCAGACGCCCATCGGCTGCCGCGTGACGTAGGCCATCTTGTTGGCGAGTTCGCTCGGCACGACCGTGCCCCAGAGCCGCCGGCTCTCCCCCGCCGCGTACAGGCCGGTGTCAATCGCCTCCTGCACGTCGCCGCGCGTCTCTTTGAGCACCTTGCCCATCTCACGGGTCTCGATCTTCGCGCACTCCTCCTTGCGGGCAATCAGCTTCTCGGTCGCCCGGCGCATGATTTCGCCGCGCGCCGGGGCAGGGGTGGCCTTCCACTTCGGATAGGCTGCCTTGGCCGCGGCCACGGCGTCGGCCACGTCGGCCGCGTCTGACGACGGGAACACGCCGACGAGGTCGTCGGCATCCGCCGGGTTCCGGTTCTCGTAGGTCTTGCCTGACTTCGCCGGCACGAACTTACCGTTGATGAAGTTCTTGTACTCGTTAGCCATGTGTCCTCCTGTTATAGCGGGCTGGGAAATAGTAAATTGTGAATGGTGAATAGTGAAATCCGAATCCTTCAGTCTGTTGCCAATTGGACGGCCTCTTTCGCAGTCGCAGCCGGGACAATGCCCTTGATTTCCCACGTCTTCAGACCGATGACTCTCTTCCCCATCTTCAGGGCGAATCCTATCTCGGACAGTGTACCATACGAGCCGCCGACCGCAATCAGGACGTCCGATGTCCGGATGATGGCAAGGTTGCGCGCCTCGCCGATGCCGGTCGCGATACCGATGTCCACGAACTCGTTGGCCCCGCTGCGGTCCGGACCGGGCAGAATGCCAATGGTCGTACCGCGTGCTGCCCTGGCGCCCCGGCATGCCGCTTCCATCACGCCGCCCATCCCGCCGCAGACCAGCACTGCACCGGCCTCGGCGATGCCTCGGCCAACTGCCTCAGCCAGTTGTGCGAGCGCCGCATCGCACTCGCCCGCACCGATGACACCGATGTACAGCCCGGCCGGAGGGCTGTGAACCTCAGCCTTCATGTGGTACGGGCCGGGAAGCACCAATGACCAGTGTCTAGACCGCAATTCGGGCTTCGGGTTTCAATCGTCATTCGAGCTTCGTCATTCGGACTTGGAGCCTAAGTGGTCATTGGTGCTTGGGGATTGGGATTTCAGTATCCTCTCGGCGCCAGTCTTCAAAGAGCGGGACCATTTTGAACTGGGCCACGTCAACCAGACCGCGGTCCGTGAGCTTCAACTCGGGAATGACCGGCAACGCCAGGAACGAGAGTGTGACGAACGGATTGGGCAGCCGCGAACCCCAGACGTGAGCCTTGTCGAGCAGCTTCGTCAGGTTCTCCACCACTTCCTCGGCCGGCCGGTCCGACATCAGGCCGGCGATGGGCAACGCCAGGGCCGCGGCGACCTTGCCGCCGGCAACCGCCACAAACCCACCACCCATCCGCTTCAGTTCCTTTGCCGCCTTGAGCATGTCCGCGTCGTTCGTGCCGACGATGATGATGTTGTGGGAGTCGTGCGCGACCGTGGTGCCGAGCGCGCCCTTCTTCAGGGAGAACCCGGAAACCAGTCCGAGCCCGATGCGGCCGCTGCCTTTGTGCCGCTCGATGACGGCCAGTTTCAAGAGGTCCCGTTCCTTGTCGGCCACGACCATTCCCTTCTGCACCGTCGGGGCGAGGACGTGTTTCTCGGTGATTATCTGGTCGGGCACCAGCCGGATGACTCGACATAGCTCGCCCTGCACCTTGATGGCGAAGCTCTTCGCGGTCAGATTGCCGATGTTCACGGTTCCGGTCACACCTTTGTCTTTGGTGTCAGGCAGCTTCGCGAGCAGCTTCCGGTCCTGCGCGACCGGCCTGCCGTTCTTGAACACCATCCGGACGTTGAAGCGCGCCAGGTCCCCGACCACGACAAGGTCGGCAGCGTAGCCGGGCGCAACCGCACCCTTGTCCTTGAGCCCGAAGCACTCCGCCGGGTTCAGGGAGACCATCTGGACCGCGGCGGCCGGTCTCATGCCCTGCGAAACTGCCTTGCGCAACGTGGCATCGAGGTACCCGTGATGCAGCAGTTCTTCGGGGTGCTTGTCGTCCGTGACGAAGCAGCACCGGCGCATGTTGAAGTCGTTGACTATCGGGAGCAGTCCGGTCATGTTCTTCGCGGCCGAGCCCTCGCGCACCATCACCCTCATGCCCGCGCCGAGCTTCTCGATCGCCTCGTGCGGCCCGATACACTCGTGGTCGCTGCCGACGCCGGCCGCGATGTATGCCTGCAGGAGCTGACCGACTACGCCCGGCGCGTGCCCGTCAATCGGTTTGCCGGCGTCCTTCGCCGCCAGCAGCTTGGCCAGCACCTCTTCATCACCGTAGACCACTCCCGGGTAGTTCATCATCTCGGCCAGGCCGATGACGCGGGGCAGTTTCAGCAGTCCGGCCGTGTCTTTGGCTGAGATGGTTGCGCCGGAGGTCTCCATGTTCGTAGACGGCACGCACGAAGGCGCCATCAGTAACACCTCCAGCGGAAGCCCTTCGCTGGCCTTCAGCATGTACTTGACGCCGGCAACGCCCAGCACGTTGGCGATTTCGTGCGGGTCGGCAACGACCGTGGTCGTACCGTGAATCAGGGCCAGCCGCGCGAATTCGTGCATCGGCAACAACGAACTCTCTATGTGGATATGGCCGTCAATGAACCCGGGAAGGACGTACTGCCCGGCGAGGTCATAGCACTCGAGCGCCTTCGTGTACTCCGGTCCGACCCCGACGATTCTGCCGTCCTTAACGGCGACGTTGACGCGGCCCACCTGGCCGGTGAAGACGTTGACGACCTGGCCGTTCGCAAGGACCAGGTCCGCCGGCTCGTCGCCCCGCGCCACGGCCAGCAGCGCCGGCAGCCCAGTGCCTGCCTTGTGGCTCTTCTTCTTACCTTCAACCTTCATACTTCGTCCTTTCGCCTCGGCTCCACCGTGAAGGAGAAAGGAGAAAGTGGAAATGGCGAAGTCCCGACTTGGGATTTTCCACTTTCCACTTTCCACCTCGCCTTCACCATTCTCAATTCACTACTCACTATTCTCCTCAATGTATCCGACGTACGACAGGTTGCGGAACCGCTCGGCAAAGTCCACTCCATAGCCGACGACGAACTTGTCCGGCACCTCGAATCCGACGTAGTCCGCTCGAACATCGGCGCTTCGACGGGCGGGCTTGTCCATCAGGGCCACGATCTTCAGGCTTCGTGGCTTCCGGAGCTTCAGGTTGTCAATGATGTACTTGAGAGTCAGGCCCGAGTCCATGATATCCTCAACAACGAGGACGTCGCGGTCTTCAAGCGGGGACTTGAGGTCCAGCACCATCTTGACCACGCCCGAGCTGTTGGTGCCCGTTCCATAGCTCGATGCCATGATGAAATCAACTGTGACCGGGACCGTCATCAGACGGACAAGGTCGGCGAGAAAGATCCAGGAACCCTTGAGGATGCCAACGACCAGCAACTCGCGGCCCGCGAAGTCAGCCGAAATCTGCTCGGCCAGCTCGTGCACGCGTTTGGCGATCTGTTCCTTGGTGAGGAGTGCGGCCGGAAGGCCGGAGCTACCCTCCGCAGATTCTTCAGATGTCACAGATTTCATTCCGGATTCCGTCGGCGTAGTCTGAGTAATCTGCGGATCTCCTGTGGGAGAAGTCGGGGCGACTGGATTTGAACCAGCGACCTCTTGGTCCCGAACCAAGCGCGCTAACCAGCTGCGCTACGCCCCGAAACGAGCGCCTCATACTTCTCGCCCAATTCCTGATGCTGAGGTGCGGCATATCATAGGTCAAAACACCGGGCAGTCAACATAATCCAGTCCCTAGTCCCTGGTCCCTGGTCTCGCGCCACCGCGGACGAACGGCACGAAGGCGACGCCCATCAGGTGCCGCTGGACCAGCTTCTTGCCGTGCTTGGTCCCCACGACCAGAACCTGCGAGCCCGCCGGTCCCACCGGCACGACCATCTTGCCGCCGTTGGCCATCTGCTCGATCAGCGGGTGGGGCATGGTATCGGCAGCGGCAGTCACAATGACCCGGTCATAGCGAGCGAACTCCGGCCAGCCATCGTGGCCGTCACCGATGCGGAAACGGACGTTGCGGATGTCCAGCCGCAGCAATGCGAGCCGCGCCTGAACCGAGAGAGCCTTGATTATCTCCACGGTGTAGACCATCTTGGCGATGGTGGCCAGAATCGCCGTCTGGTATCCTGAGCCGGTGCCGATTTCCAGCACCTTGCTCTCCGGCGTCAACTCCAGCGCCTCGGTCATCGCGGCGACGATGTACGGCTGGGAAACCGTCTGGCCTTCGGCCAGGGGAAGTGGATGGTCCTCGTGCGCATGGTGCCACTGGCCTTCCGGCACGAAGACGTGGCGGGGTATCGCGACCATCGCCGCTAGCACCCGTGGGTCGCTGACGCCCCGCGCCGCAATCTGCTCCTCGACCATTCGCCTCCGGGCGTGAACGTAGTTATCCACTAGCCCAATTGTCAATTGCCAACTGCCGCTTGTCAATCATAGCGTCAGCCTGCCGGCTCCGACAGGCGTGGCACATCCGCGGCGGCAAGGTAGATGCCGGCACAGACAACCACTCCGCCGATGGCTTCGTACCAGGTCGGAGCCTGCCGCAGGATCATCCACGCCAGAAAGGTCGTTCCGACCGGTTCTCCCAGTACTGCCATTGCCACGGTCGGCGCCGGGACATACCGGAGCGCCCAGTTGAAGCTGGTATGTCCGATGAGTTGGGGTCCGAGCCCGAGCAGGCCGATGAACAAGTAGGCCTGCCATGTGTGACCCTGGAACGACTGACCGCTGATGAACATCATGGCCAGCAGCAGCAGCGCCGCGACCCCATAGACAGTGTATATATAGGAGAGGAGCGATAGCCTTGGCCGTACCCGGCGCCCGGCCATCAGGTAGCCGGCCGCGCAAGCGGCACCGCCCAAGGCCAACAGGTTGCCTGAGGTCACGGCACCCGACCTCATTTGCGGCCCGGCAATCACGACTGCCCCGATGACCCCAAGCAAGACTGCGACCCCTATCCGCCACGAGACCCGCTCGCGCAGGATGAACGGCGAGAGAGCGGCGGCGAATATCGGGTTCATGGCCACGAGGACTACCGAACTCGCGACCGAGGTGCGCTTGAGCGACTCAATCCAGAGCGCGAAGTGGGCGGCCAGCAGGACACCGGCGACCAGCACGGGCAGGACGGGTATTCCCTTGAGCTCGGTCCGGCGGACCGGGAACCGGGCCCAGTAGATTGGCGTCAGGACCAGCGCCGCAACGGCCAGGCGACCGGCGGCAATGACTATACTGGGCGCCGGCGTGACCCGGATGATGACCGAAGCGAATGATAGCACCACGACGCCCGCTCCGAGGGCGGCGAACACCCGCAACCGCGACACACTCACTGCTTAACTCTTGCCGCAAAAGCGCGGCTGTCAAGCAAGACCGCTTGTCAAAGTGGAACGTGGAAAGGTGAAATGGCAAAGTCCGGCCATTCGTCATTTCCACTTCCCCATTTCCCCTTCACTCAGGGGACTTCTCTCGGCCCGCGCTACTCACGCGCAAGCGGCAGACGCGTGAAGAATCGCTGAATCACCGGTCTCCCCTCTCCAAAGCGTAGCGTAACCGCACCGTCGACGCGCGTGTTGACGTAGACGACCTCGGTTCCCTCAAACCGCCGCTCCAGTCTCGCCGGTGTAGGATACCGACCCATGACCAGAACGTAGTCCGGTCGCACCCGCTCGTACAGGCTCGGCGGGTTGCCCTTCAGGCTGCCGTGGTGCGGTGACTTCAGCAGGTCGGCGTGCAGGTCCTCACCGGCGAGGTGGTCGGGGCTCTCGAAGTCGCCGGTCAGGAGCATCCTGAACCCGCCATGTTCCACCAATGCAACCAGCGACAGGTCATTCGTCCGAACTCCGCCGGTGAGAAACA
>CAZSUX010000001.1:9296-17315 GCA_964610135.1 uncultured bacterium
GCGTCGTCCGGCCAGAGGAAATCAGCCCTGAATCCAGACCCGATCAGGTGTGCTCCTTTGCCGACCACAACCACCTCGGTTCCGCCGGCGCGCAGCCGTGTCAGCAGGCTACGGTAATCAGGGTCCTGGCTTTCGGTCACCGGCACCAGTAGTCGCCGAACACGGACGCGCGCCGGTAGGTCAAGCAGCCCGCCGTAGTGGTCTTTGTCAGGATGAGTCACCACGACGACGTCCAGCCTGTGGATACCGCGACCGCGCAGGTAATCACGCAGAACGCCGGTACCGTTCACACCCGCATCGACAAGGACCTTGCGGCCAAGGCTGTCTTCCAGCAGGATTGCATCGCCCTGCTTCGGGTCAAGAAACGTCACCGAGTTGCCGGGCTTTCTGAGTGCGCCGTTCCAAGTGATGACGCTCAGCCCAACCAGCAGCAGCACTGCGAAGCCGGCGCGGGCTCGACTCCAATTGAGCTTCAGCGCGAGCAGACCGAGAAGATAGGCCCAGCCGACCCAAAGCCAGGATAGGCGACCGGGCTCCCATATCGCCCAATCCAACCTGCCCATGAACACGGTCAGTTTCAGCAGTATGAACAGCACGAGCCAGAGCGACTGTGCAAAGACCGAAGCCAGCGAGTGGCTCACCAGACTCGCCAAGAGAACGACGATGCCGAGCGGCATTGCCAGGCCGACCAGCGGCACGACCGCAGTGCTTGTCACGAAGGCAAGGGGCTGAACCCGGCTGAAGTGGTGGAGGAGCAACGGAGCGGTGGCAAGCGTGGCCGCGAATGACACTACCATCGGCGCCAGTGCCCAGCGACTCAACCATCTGACGCGCACGGCCCTTCTGAACACTTGTTCGGCGGGACCGACAACCAGCGCGATACCCAGAGTGGCGGCAAATGAGAGTTGCGCCCCGACGTCAAAGAGCATCAACGGGTCAATCAACAACAGCACGAGACCCGCGACGCAGAGGGAGGCGACCGGCGAAAGCCGCCGCTGGGTCGGTGCACTGAGCAGCACCGCGCAGGCCATCAGCCCTGCGCGCATCGGCGCCGCCGACAAACCGACCAGCAGAACGTAGAAACCCACCCCGGCGACCCCGGCCCAGAACCTCCACCAACCACGCACGCCCAGCGCTGATAGCAGCACCCAGAGGACCCCGACCACGATGCTGACGTTCATTCCTGAGACTGCCAGAATGTGCACAATGCCGGCATCCTTGAATGCCTCTTGCACGTCCTTGGGCAGGCCCTGACTACCCCCGAGCAGCAAGCCGACGAGCAACGACCCCTCGTCCCCCGGCAGCACTCGGTTGATGACACCGAAGATGTACGCACGAACGGGCGTGACCAGCCGGTTGAGGACAAACGATCCCTTGCCGCGGGCCAGAAGAGCGACTTCGCGGGCCGACACGCTCGCGCTGCCCACGAATCCCCGAGTGGCGAGAACGGAGTTGAAATCAGTCACTCCCGGGTTGCGCGGGCTGTCGAGCGGTCGGATTCGGGCGGACACCCGGATGATGTCGCCGGGCCGGAGCTCGGGCGAGCTGTCCTTGAGCCAGACCGTAACCTTCCCGTGCCACGGCCCGGACAAAGACACGACTGCCCGGCGTACAGCGCCTACCGCAGCTTCGGATTCGACCGTCCCCTCGAACCTCTCAACCGAATGCAACCGCGGGTCCACCGGTTCCGGTGCTCGAACCTGGCCATATGCCAGAGCAGCGGCGGTGACTGCCAAGTACAGCGACCATCCGCGGCTTGCCCAAGCCAGTCCCACGGCGACAATCACAGCGACAGCCACCAGCCACAGCGGAATCGGCACCAGCCGGCCCAAGGCGATGCCCGCAGCCACCGCAACCAGAACCCTCGCTGCTGCATGACGTATCCCGGGCTCGGCACGGCCCACGAACGCTCCGAAAAGGCTCACAGAACAGGAGAGTAAGCGCCCGACCACGCCTGTCAAGCAGAACGGAAGCCTCCGACGAGGCACGGCCATAGCGGTGGAGACGAGGTGCTCGTCTTTTGCTCGTCTTTTCGGTTTGACACACAGGTAGAGGGCGGCTAGAATGAACCCATCAGCCTGATGAGCGCGACCGTGGGCTTACTGGTTCTGCTCAGTGCCGGCCCCAGCGGGTTCAGCACTGGGACGCTCGCAGTCCCCTCCAACCTCCCAGCCACGCTGACGTCATTCGAGTGGCAGACCATCCCTTCGCCGCAATACGCCGGAGAGTCGCTAGGTGTGGTGATACTCGCCAAGGACGAGTCCGGCAACAGCTACCCCTACAACGGCAGCGCGCTTCTCTCGACGTCCAGCGGGTCCTACGTATATCCCACCATCGTGCAGTTCAGGAATGGCGTCTGCGGCGCGAACGTGATCGTGACCATTGCCGAAGCCCTCTCCCTGCGCTGCTTCACCGACTCGGCTTCCGGTACGAGCAACACCTTCGAGATCCTGCCCGGTGCGCCCGACCGTCTGTTGGCAATCCTGCCCGGCGAGCAGCTGGCGCCCGGAGTCCCGGGGGGCCGCAGCGGACGACCCGCAGACAGGACAGCAGGCGATACGTTTAGCTTCGATGTCTTCCTGACCGACGTGTGGTTCAACCAGATCG
The DNA here is from genome assembly GCA_964610135.1 of uncultured bacterium. Lineage (GTDB taxonomy): Bacteria > Hydrothermota > Tepidihabitantia > Tepidihabitantales > Tepidihabitantaceae > UBA2258. Next base: position 11,904 of record CAZSUX010000001.1, read on the forward strand.
ATGAGAGCGACGACAGTGTCTACTTCGGTTCGGATGACAGATTCGGCCAACTGCCGGTCGGTGGCGAACTGTCCAACGGAACCGGTTCGTTCGCCGCCAGCTTGCGTACCGCCGGCCAACACCGTATCTTCACGATGCCGGCGCTCGGGGAGTCGCTCCCTGCCGACACTTCGTCAGCGGTCAGCGTCTTTGCAGGGCCGTACGAGCAGATGCTCCTCCTTACGCCGGGCGAAGCCCTGCTTCCCGGCGACACAACCACCTCGTTCTGGGAGTCTCCGGGCAAGGGCGGGACGCCGAACCCGCAGTACCTGCGAACCCCGTTCCCAGTCACCGTCTACGCTTGCGACCGATGCTGGAACCTTGTGGCCGGGCCGGGCGACACGGTGTACCTCCAATCGCACTTTCCGATGTGGTTCTCGCCCTGGGGGGACAAGCTGCTCGATTCTGTCGTGTTCGGAGTGCAGTTCCTCACGCCGGGACCGAACGAGGTCATATGGGCGAGCGCCCCGGCAAGAGGCGACTATTCATACCCCACGTTCCTGAACATCCGCGCACGTGGGACGGAGCTTGAAATCACCGCTCCGGATACTGTCCGCTCGGGTGAAACAACGCACGTACTCACCCGCGTGTTCGACGCCAACGGCGATCCGATAGTCGCGGCCCTGGTTCAGTGTTCGGTGGTCAAGGGCAGCGGTACGATGCTCGTGCCGGCGCTGCTGACTGATACCATCGGGTACGCCACCGGCCACTTTGTCTGCACGCCCAGCCCTGCCTCCGAGCAGGACTCCATCAGGATAAGCTCGGGCGACGCCGACACGGTTATCGGCATTTACGTCCGTCACCTTTCTGACAGCCTCTTCGCCTACCCCAACCCATTCGGGTCCATCAACCGCGACCGAACGTTGATTTTCTACTCGCTGCATCGGGCTTCGTCGGTCAAGGTGAAGATCTACGACCCGTTCGGCAACGAGGTCTGGGCACGACATTTCAACCAGAACGAACCGGGCGGCATGCTAGGAGACAACACCGTCTACTGGGACGGCACGAACAAAAAGGGACAGCGCGTTGCCAGCGGCGTCTACCTGATCCAGGTCCTGGGTACGCTCAACACCAGCATTGACTACAAAAGCCTCTACCGCGTAGGAGTGGTCTGGTGAAGGCCTCAAACCCTAGGCCCCAAACTCCAAGCTTCCCGCTCATCGCATGCGGCTTGTGGCTTGCAGCTTGTGGCTTGCTTTTCGCCGGAGGCGGTACGCCGGGCGAGTTTCTAAACAACGCCATCGCACCGCGCAGCCTCGGCATGGGCAAGGCATTTACGGCAATCGCCGATGATGTCCAGGCCTGCTATTTCAACCCGGCCGGTCTGTTCCAGCTCAACGCTCAGGAAGTGATGCTGGCCCACTCCCAGCTCTACGGGGCCCGCCTCGAATACGTCGGGTTCGCACTGCCTACCAAGGAAGCCGGTACATTCGCTGTTTCTTTGATCAACTACGGCTCCGAAGGCATCGATTCGAGGAGCCCCGAGAACCACCGGTATCAGAGCTACTTTTTCTCCGAGAATGCGTTCATCGCCGCCTATGCCTACAATCCGTGGGATTTCCTGGGATTCGGCGGCAGCTTGAAGCTGCTTGCGAAGAACGTCTCGCTGCATTCCGGCGTCGGCGTCGGCGCCGATGTCTCGGCCCTGCTGCTATTGCCACGCACGCTGGGCTCAGAGACCCCGGTCGGACGGTTCAGCTTCGGCCTCGTTCTCCAAAACCTGATTCAGCCGGTCCTCACGCTCGCGGATGTCCCGGAGTACTATCCCCGCAACCTGCGCGCCGGCGCCGCGGTGCGGTTGCTGGACGACCGGGTTAGATTCGACGCGGACGTAGTCGTGACCGATTTCGCCGACGACGCGCGTCGCAGCATCACCCCACACGGGGGGATTGAGTTTGAGGCCATGCCCGAACTGCTCATTCCCCGCATCGGCTTCGACGCCAACGAAATCAGCCTCGGCCTGGGTGTACACCGGACGCTGGGCAAGATGGCCATTGGCGCCGACTACGCGTTCCTGCTGCACTATCGGTCCGGCTACACGCTCGCCCCGACCCACAAAGTCGGCTTGTTTCTCACCTTCGCCGGGTACCGCGTCTGGATCGACGCACAACCGGCGCTGTTCAGGCCGACGCCCGAAGACAAGCAGAACGTCCTCTGGATGGACGTACGGCTGATGACACGCGCGAACATCAAGCGCTGGCAGGTCCGGGTCAAGAACGTATTCGGCGAGGTCGTCCGCTCGTACACCGGATGGGACACTCCCCCGCTGCGAATGACCTGGGACGGCCTGGACGATGCCGGGCGCCTGGTTTCCGATGGACACTACTACTACGAAATCGTGGTCGTCGACGAACGCAATCGACCGCTGCGTTTCTCCGGCTCACTGACCGATGTTCGCACCAGTGGGCCCACCGGCAAACTCGAAGTCCGACCCCAACAGCCCTAAGTGACAGTGGTTCCGGCTCTGCTGGCTGTGCTGCTCGCCGGCGCGCTGTCTCCTCAGCAGTCGCGCCAACTCGCCGAGCGGTACAACTCCGCCCAGACCGCGATCAACCAACGTGACTACGCGAAGGCCGGTGCAGCACTTAACGCGCTGGTCCGTGACTTCGGCTCGAGCGAGTTCGGTGACGAACTGCGCTACGCCCAGGCTGAAACGTACTTCAACCTCGGCCAGTACGACCGCGCGGCCGACATCTTCGGCCAGCTGCTCGACAAGCCGCACAACTCGTACATCAGACCCGAAGCCATGTACGGAATGGCGACTTCCGAAATCATGCGGGGCAACCTGAAGCGGGCGCAACTCACGCTCGAGCAGCTGTCGAAACGGCAGGGCTACGATACGGATGACCGCACCAGCTTTGCCCTGGGCGTACTGCACTACTTCCTGAAGGACTACGACCAGGCGATTGCCAAGCTCAACGGCCTTGAACTGCCGGAGGCGAAGTTCTACCTCGGCAAGGCCTACGCCATGACCGGCCGGCCCCTGCCTGCCGTCCTCAAGTTCAAAGAGGTCACCGATGGCGTACCGAACACATCGCTGGCCACCATGGCCCATTTCGCCGCCGGCCAGGCGCTGTTCGTCAACCACGACTACGACGGCGCGCAGGCCAAGTTCCAGTTCTTCGTGGACAACTTCGCCTACTCGCCTTTGGCTGACTATGCCCGGTATTTCCTGGGTTGTGCCCTGATTGCGCGGAACCAGTACGTGTCGGCAATCGAGAATCTTACACCGGTGACGCGGAACAGCAACAACCTGCTGGCCGCGCACGCCAACTACTTCATCGGCTGTGCGGACATGGCGCTGGGTCGGGCCCAGCCGGCAGTCGAGCGGTTCCAGCGCGTGCGCGCCAACTACTCGCGGACGCGGGCCGCCAGCTACGCCAACCTTCAGCTCTCGCGGGCAGTGCTTGCCACTGCCGACACGGCCCAGGCCCTGCTTGCCACCAGCCAGCTGGCGACGATGTTCAAGACCGGTGACCTCTCGGGCATCGGCAACTACATGTCCGGGGTCATCTACCACCAACTCGGCGAATATGACAATGCCGCGCGCAAGTTCGAGACAATCCTCGTAAGCCATGGTGGGACCGCCCTGCGCGAACCGGCGTGCGCGATGTTGCTCCTGTCACTCAACAGCTTGGGCCGTTATGAGCAGGGCATGGCGCTGGGCACGAAGTATGTCGCGGACTACCCGACCGATACGACCGAGTGGCGCGCCAAGACTCTCTACTTTCTTGCCGATGGGTGCTACTATGACCGCAAGTACAGCGAGGCCGACGCCTTCTATCAGCAGGCACACGCCCATCCGGCGGCTTCCGATATCGCCGTCTATGCGCGGCTCGGCCGCTGCTACAGCCTGTATCATCTGGGTCGACTCGACGAAGCCGTACGGGGCTTCAAAGGACTGCTCAACGCCCGCCTCGCCGATACGCTTTTCACCATCAGCGCCTATCTCGGCTACGGGTACTCGCTTTTTAACCAGAAGGAATACCTGAAGGCGCTCGACGTGTTCGAACCCCTGTACAAGACCTTCCCGGACCGGGAACTGGCCGCGGTCCCGGCCTACTTCTATGCCGGGTACAGCTACTACCAGCTCGGCTACTACGGGCAGTCGGTCGACGCCTGGGGCGAGCTGATCAACAAGTTCCCGGCCGACAGCGTGAAGACGCCGGAGGCGGCTTTCCGGAGCGGCGACACCTACTTCAAGGCGCTTGAATATGACAAGGCGATCGGTATGTTCAACTTTGTCATCGAGCGCTATCCGTTCTGCGAGTTCGGACCACCGTCCCAGGCGCTGATTGCGCAGTGTTTCTACAACCGCAAGGAGTACCTCGACGCGGTCCGCGAGTATCAGAAGTTCCTTGACCTCTACCCGACGGACGCGCAGATCCCCAGCGTCCGGAGAAGCCTCGAAACCGGCTACTATCTCGCCGGCCAGGAAGACTCCGTCGTGATGGAGGACTTCCTCAGGCGGTTTCCACAGTCGGAGCTGGCGGCTGCGGGTCAGTACGACAAAGGCAAGTCGCTCTTCGACGCGGGCGGCTACGAGCAGGCCATCGTCGAGCTGCAGAAGATCGTGGTCAATTTCCCCGGCTCACCCATTGCCGCCGACGCGCAGATCCTGACCGCCGAAGCCTATTCGCAGATGAAACGCTGGCCCGAAGCCGCGCAGGCATACCAGAGATTTATCGACTACTTCCCGAAGCACGAGCAGCGGGCCGGCGCGGTCTTCAACATGGCGACCGCCCACTTCAACCTCGGCGACTACAAACAGAGCCTCAAGTACTTCCAGATGGTAGCTGACTCGTTCCCGCAGTCTGAGTTCGGCGAGAGCGCCAAGCAGAACACTGAAATCTGCCGCAAACGGCTCGGCGCCGACCAGATGGAAGACACCGGCTCCGAACCCGAGCCAGCGGTCCCTGACTCCGGCCAAGCTGCCCCGGTTCTGGCACCAACCCAAGGAGACAACCGACCATGACAATAATGGGCAAGAGCCTGTTCAAGGTAATGCTCGACCCGATCATGCTGATACTGCTCGCCGCGTCGATTGCTGCGCTTGCACTGGTCATCGAACGCTTCATATATTTCCGCAAGAACCGCTGCAAGATGACACTCGGGGTACTTGAGCTGCGGCGGCAACTATCGTCCGGTGGTCTCCGCGCCGGACTGGAATGGGCCCAGACCCAGCAGAACCCGATGGGCCGGATGTTCACCCTGATTCTCGAAAACGCTACACTCAATGCCGAGGAACTCGCCGACCTCAGCTACAGCCTCATCGTCGACGAACGCATCAAGCTCGACCACCTGCTCGGCGGCATGGGCACGCTGGCCAACGCCGCCACCCTGCTCGGCCTGCTCGGCACCGTCACCGGCCTG
>CAZSUX010000001.1:17325-35146 GCA_964610135.1 uncultured bacterium
GGTCCTTCAACCAGATCAGCGCCACCAAGCAGGCCGGCCCGGACGTGGTCGCCGGCGGCATCGCGGTCGCACTGCTGACAACTGCCTGGGGCCTGGGAATCGGCATACCCACGCTCTTCGCTTACAACTACTTCAACAAAAAGTCAAGCGACATGGCGCTGCAGCTCGAGGGAGCCGCGGACAGGGTCATTGTGATACTCGGCCGGGCCCGTTCAAACACCGGGACTACCATGGCCGCGGTCAGGCCCGTCCCGCCGGCATCGGCGGACTCGCCGAGAGGGGCCACTGAGGCCAACCCGCAGCCGGCCACCGACACGGACTGGGAATTCTGATGCGCCGCCGACACGTTGAACGCCGGAGGAACGACGGCCTGATCGTCAACTCGCTGGTTGACATCGCCCTCTCCCTCGTCATCGGGTTCATGGTGTCGATGCCCATATTCTTCGAAAACGGCATCTTCGTCTCCGCACCGGGCGTGGCCCAAGCCGGTGGTGAGGCGGCGGCCGGCTCGGACATCAAGGCGAACATCTTCCTGGCCAACGACGGCCGGATTATGCTCAACGAAATCCAGATCCCGGAGGACAGCCTCCGCGTGCTGCTTCCGCGCCTCCTCGACCGCAGCGTCGCACGCCGGGTCGTGATCTCGAACGAAGCACTCGTGCTCTATGACGAGGTCATCCGCGTAATGGACTTGGCCAAGCAGGTCGGTGCCAACGACGTCGCCTGGCTGCGTACAAGGAGTGCACCTTGAGTCCGCGGGCCGCTCCCAACCTGGACATCCTGCCCATGGCCTGCGTCGGCCTGATACTGGTCCTGGTCATGATGATGATATCGCCGATGGTCATCAGCCACACGAGCACGCCGGTCAACGTGCCCGCCGCCCACACCGGCCAGCGCGAGGTCCAGAACGACATCAGCATCGTCCTAACACAGGCGGGCGAATATATGTTCAACGACGAACCGGTCGCGACGCTCGAACAGGTTGGCAGCCGGGTCGCGGCCGAGGTCGCCCGCGACCCCTACATCCTCGTGGTAGTCCGGGCCGACAAGCAGTGCTACGGCAACCAGGTCCTTGATGTCCTCGCCGCGGCGAAGAAGGCGGGCGCGGTGCGAATCGTCTGCGCGACCAAGAAACTGACAACCGAAGGCTAGCCGTGCCCCAAGGAATCGCGCTCCGGAACATAACCATCTACGAAGACCGTCGGTCCTCGACCATCTGGATTGCGGTTGTCCTCTCGGCATTGGTTCACCTGGGCAGCGTGGTCGGCGCCTCCGCGTTCAAGCCGGCCGCTGTCACCTCCGGCGAAGAACTCATACAAGTCGACGTCTACGACATCACCCGGCGGCCCGAGGTCGCAAGAGTGATACCCAGGCCGGAACTGGGCGGCGACGGGAGTCCCGGCCCGACCGATGCCGGCGCCATGAGCTACACTCCGTCCGGCGCTCCTGACGGCCCGACCATCGATCTGCAGGCCGCGCTCGACCGCGGCCCGTCTCAGGCGAAGATAGACCTCAGCCGATACGAGCTTGACCGTTCCGGAGGCGGCATGGACATGGTCTACCTCGGAGGCAAAGGCAGTTCGCTGTCCACCGACGAAATCCTCTCCCAGCCGGCAATCGCCATGACCCGGGCCCCGGGCCGCAGTGATGGCAGCGGCGACGGCCGCGGCGTCCCGGGCATTCCTCAACCTGCCGCACAACTTACGATTGAGCACCGCGAACTCGCGAAGCCAGCCGCCCGCAGCTTGCCGGCCGCCGGAAACCAGGACCTACCCAAGGTCAGCGGCCCGGTATCCAAGGGCGCGAACTTCAGCGTCGCCGGCCCCATCTCGCAGCGGAGCATAACGAAGAAAACGGTCCCCCGCTACCCCAAGTGGGCGCTCGATCGCCGGATTTCGGGCACGGTTGTTGTACGCATCTGGGTTCAGCCGAACGGCCAGGTGAAAGGCGCCCCGACCGTAGAATCCAGCTCCGGGTACCCCGATCTCGACCAGGTCGTGGTCGACGCGCTGCGCGGGTGGGAGTTCGCGGCGCTCGGCCCCGAGGTCAAGTCCGAGGACCAGTGGGGCTTGGTCACATTCAAGTTCGTCCTGTCATAAAGACATGTCATTACTCATCATTGCCCTACTCTTTGCCCAACAATCCCCGGCTCCGGCCAGGCCTGAACCGGCGGCAACCCGGCCCGAAAGCACTGCTGCCCGGTCCTCGCGGAGCGGCGACCAGCACGCCATCGGCGAGGAAGTCATCAAAGGCGAAACCGAAGTCAGGATCGAGGACATGAGACCCTACTTCCCGCCGCAGATTGACCCGTTCGCTCCGGTCAACGAGCTGCTGGCCCCGGGAAGCTACGTGCTTGATGACGCGCTATATCACTCTGTTGACTCAATGACCATCCCCCAGCATTTCGCCCATTCTTCCTACCTGCGAACCCCGGTCGAACGCAACTTCATCTACGGCGACATGATGGTCTTCCTCCCCTCCTTCGAGCAGCGCGTTGCGACCTGGAATCTGGAGGTGTCTAGCTCGCTCGGTGAGACGGTCCGCCGCATCGCGCACAAAGGACAGCCGCCCGCGGTCATCACCTGGGACGGCAAGACCGACGAGGGAGAACCTATCGCTCCGGGCGAAGTGTACAGCTTCACCTTCAACGCCTACGACGCGCAGGGCAACCACACGCGGATTCCGGGCACACCTCAGCGCGTCAACGGGATAGTCCAGCAAGTCGGCGACGAGTGGGTTGTTTCGATTGCGGCGGACCAGGTCTTTGCCGAGGGCGGCGCTCAGTTGATCGAGCAGGCGGCCCTGCGCCTCGACGAAGCGGCCAACGTCATCAAAGAAAAGTTCAAGAACCAGGTCGTGGTCTACGTATATACCGAGCAAGAACGACTCTCGGCCGAACGCTGCCGGGTAGTCCAAACCGAGCTAGGTCGGCGCGCCGTGCTGCCGGCCGAGGCGCTCAAAGTCGTGCCCCGGTTCGTCCCGGGTCTCCAACCCAAGCTCTCCAAGATCGAAATCCGCGTCCTCTAGATAGCGGACCCACCCCATCGACCGGCATCCGGTTCGCAGCTCGACGCCGCCTGAATTGACGGATGGCCGTCGCTGATTATTATTAACGACGTGACCAAGACCGGCGCCCACGAATCACAACCGGCTTCAAGGTGGCCGACACGCCCCCTCTCGGCGGTCGTCGCCGGCACCGGCTCACAAGTTCCCGAACGCATCCTTACCAACGCCGACCTGGAGAAAATCGTAGACACGTCCGACCAGTGGATAACCGAACGCACGGGCATGAAGGAACGTCACATCTCGGCGCCAGGAGAGGCCGCTTCCGACATCGCGGTTAAGGCGTGCGAGAAAGCCCTGGCCGAAGCGAAGGTCAAACCGGAAGACCTGGACCTCATCGTCGTGGGCACCGTGACCGGCGACATGCCCTTTCCCTCAACCGCCTGTGTGCTGCAACAGAAGCTCGGGGCACCGCGTGCCACTGCGTTCGACCTCAGCGCGGGCTGCACCGGCTTCATCTATGCGCTAAGCGTTGCCCGGCAGTTCGTAGTCACCGGTGCCTCCCGAACCGCCCTGGTCGTCGGCGTCGAAATGCTCAGCAAGATAACCGACTGGACGGACCGCTCCACCTGCGTCCTGTTCGGGGACGGCGCCGGTGCTGCCGTGCTCAAGGCCGACTCTGAACCCGAAACCGGCATACTCGCCACCTACCTGGCTGCCGACGGTGCCGGCGGCGAACACCTCTACATGCCGGCGGGCGGTTCGCGCCGGCCGGCCACGGTCGAGACCGTTCAGCAGCGCCTGCACACCTGTAAGATGAACGGCAACGCCATCTTCAAGGTCGCGGTCCGCAGCATGGCCGATGCGTTCACGCACTTACTGCGGCAGACTGGCCTGGGGCCGGACGACGTGAAGCTCATGATTCCGCATCAGGCTAACCTGCGTATCATCGAGGCCACCGCCAAGCTGCTCAAGTTCCCGCGCGAACGGGTGTTCATCAACATCGCCAAGTACGGCAACACCTCCTCGGCCACGACCATCATCGCGCTGGACGAGGCCCGCCGGGCTGGACTGGTACACCCCGGCGATGTGGTGATTCTCGTCGCGTTCGGCGCCGGCCTCACGTGGGGCGGCGTCGCCATCCGCTTCTAGCGCACGCCGGCCGTTCTCGGCTGCCAATCGACAATCCTAGGCCCGACGCCCGGGCGCGAGCTCGTACACGAGCCCGCCGGCCAGGGCCAGGACCGCAGCCACAAACATCACAGCGCGATACCCGAACGCGCCCGTGATTCCCTCCAGCAGCGCGCCCCCGACCGCCGCCAGGCTGATTACCGACTGGAGCATCCCGGCTGCGGTCGATCGTTCCGGGTTGACCCGCATCAACTCCTTGAGCGAACCGAGATACAGACAGGACCAGGAAAGCGCAAGGAAGACCTGAATCGGTACTATCTGCCGGAAGTCGGTGGCAATGCCGAAGGCGGCGAACACCAGAATTGAGAGGACAAATCCCGAGGCAATGAGCACCTTTTCGCTGGCTCGTTCGAGCAGGTTCATGAACACGAACTGACCAAGGGGATTGATGGCGAACACGGCTCCGACCCAGAATCGACTTGCGCCCAGGTCCGACAGGTAGACCGGGAATATCGTCCAGATCGAGTATGCCCCGAGGTGCCGGAGCAGAAACGACAGGTGTAGCCGCCAGTTGCGCCTCAATACCGTACTGTCGATGAAAGGCTGGGCCAGGCGCACGTGCTGGTGCTTGAGGCCGATTGCCGCCACGGCCGCCGTCAGCGCCAGCACTGCCGCGCCAAACGGGAATATCCAGTCGGGCCGGAACAGCCCCAGCATCAGCGAGCCAACCCCCCAGCCCAGCGAACCGAAACCGGTGAACCGGCCGAGTCGCGTACTCCGGTCGTAGAAGTAGGCCATCAGGGCCGCCGGGAAGACGCCGGCGCAGAGCCCGGCGAGCGCGCGGGCCAGGAACAGCCCGCCCAGGCCTTTGACGAGAACGTGGGCTGCAATCGCGACCACTGAGGCCATCAGCCCGAAGATGACGAACCGCTTCCGGTCCCCGTAGTCGGCCCAGCGACCGAATACCGCGCTCGACACAAACAGCGTGGCCTGGTAGACACCGACAACCAGCCCGATCTGCGGCCCGTTCGCGCCGAGGTCCCGTGCGAGCAACGGCACTGAGACAATCACGGTCATCAGTCCGACGTTGCTCAGCAGTTGGAGCGCGTAGGCTGTCAGCATGGAGTGAACCCAGGATTCAAGGGGTCCAGAAATCCGGGATTCCAGTGTCCGGCACCAGACTCCTCGAAGCCTTGAATCCTGGAATCCTATCCTATCGGACCGGCCACGGTGCAAGTCGACTCACTGCCAGTGATTGATACCAGCGAACCAGCGGCTCAACCTCGGACTGCCGTCCCGAGGAAGCCAGCGCCCGTGCCCGGCGCATCAGGAAATACCGGTAGCGCTCCAGTACGGCCCGCGCCCTCATGTCCAGTCCTTGCCTCGGAAGCCGAACCACGAATCTCGTGTAGTCGAATTCGGGCAGCACCGTGTCACGTCGAATCTGGAACAACAGCCCGACCGGTACGCGCCGCTCGGCGGGCAGCATCTGCCTGGCGTCAAGCCCCGCGTCCGCGTCGTAGGTCGTGTACGCCGGTCGTTCCGGGCTGCCCGTGATGAAACTCTCGAGCAGGGCGATGTACCGGCGCTGAATCTCGGCCGGTTCCTTGAGCCGCCCCTGCTCGAACTCGTCGAGGTACTGCCGGTAGCTCTCGATCTCAGGCCGTGACCGCTCGACCAGCCAGGGGTAAACCCGGAACAGGTAGTTGAAGTACCACGAGCGCCGGACAAGCTCCTTATCGATTATGCAGACGTCGGGCCGCACCTGTTCGACGTGTTGCAGGTAGAACACCGGCGAATAGACATCCCACCAGTCGGTGATGATGGTCGCGTTCTGCCCGGCCGACGCGAGCGTGTTCACAGCGTGGTCATAGGCGACGTAGTCTCCCCGCTTGCCCGCGGCGCTGAAGTTCAGCAGCAGGGCGGCAACCCCCGCGAGCCAGGGGAACTGCCGGATGACGACTTTCGAATGCCGGATGCCCGGCCAATCGGCAGTCGACAATCGGCGCTCGACAATCGTCATGAATCCGTCGAGTCCGACCATGCCGAACACCGCGAGCGCCGCCAGGCAGGGCAGGTAGTACGACTCGATGTCGGGAATCGAATAGTTGACGGCGTAGGCGAACGCGACGACGGCGGAAACCGCCAGTCCGACGGCCAGGTTCCGCCTCTGACGGAACAGCCGAACTGCGCCGTAGAATACAACCGGGACCAGCACGTACACGAAACTGCGCGCCAGCAGCACTGCCCCGCGTCCGGCGTTGTGCAGCACCTCGCCGAACGACTGCGAGAACATCCACACCTGATATTGCTTGCCGGTCACGTGCCACCAGAAACGCTCAAGGTTGTACGGGTTGCCCCACGCCAGCAGCGGTCCGGCCCTAGCGCGCAGCACCAGAAACAGGTACGGCGAAACCCCCAAGAGGAAAGTACAAAGTAACAAGGACAAATGACGGAACCGGATTCGGCCTTCCGCGGTTTGTCCTTTGTACTTCGTCCTTTGGACTTCCGAGAGGACGACGGCCAGTGCCACGCCCAGAACGGTGCTTGACGCGGACATGTGGTTGGTCAACGCGAGTCCGGCGAAGTACGTCAGAACCAGCAACGACCCTCCCCGCTCGCATGACTCAACCGCCAGCCAAAGCAGCAAGACCAGCACGAACGTCAGGCTGTATACCTCGACGTCCACCGCCACAGCCCATACCGGAAACGAGAAACCCAGCAGCAGTGCGCTGGCCCCGGCCACTGCCCTTGATACTCGCAACCGGAGCCCGAGCAGCAACAGCAACCCGACGCCGAACGCCGCCAGCAGCGCGCTCAGTGCTGCGACGCGGTTCACCACCATCCCGACCGGCACGAGGCTTGCCAACCTGCCCAGCATTGTGTACAGCGGATACCCGGTCGGGTGCAGGACATTCAGCAGGTAGCAGCCGGCGGCCAGCTCACCCGAGTCAATCAGGCCGACGGTGGGGGAAAGCGTAAAGATGTAGACGGCGAATGCGAGCGGGACAACGAGCCAGACCAAGAGCCTGCTTATGGCTCTCAAGTCCGAAGTCCGAAGCGCGAATGACGATTGAATGACCAAGCCCCAATGACCAAACGGGCATTCTTCCCTATTCGGGCTTGAATCGGAATCCGAACTCCGTCCTTCGTCATTCTCCTAGATATGCTGCCTTGACCTTTGGGTCGCGCAGCAGTTCTGCGGCCGGGCCGGAAAGCACCACCTTACCGGTTTCCAGCACGCAAGCCCGGTGCGCCACCTGCAGGGCCATGAATGCGTTCTGCTCGACCAACAGGATGGCGGTCCCCTGCCGGTTGATTTCACGGATGATGTCGAATATCTCGCGCACCAGTATCGGCGACAGGCCCATCGAAGGCTCGTCGAGCATCAGCAGCTTCGGCCGCGCCATCAGGCCGCGTCCCATCGCGAGCATCTGCAACTCCCCGCCCGAGAGCGTGCCCGCAGTCTGGCCCAGACGCTCCTTCAACCTCGGGAACGACTTGAACACCCTTTCCATCGCGGTACCGGCTTCTCCCCGCGGCCGTTTGTACGCGCCAAGCAGCAGGTTATCTCGCACGGTCAGGTACGCGAAGGGTTGTCTCCCCTCCGGCACGTGGGCGATACCCAACTTCACCACATGATGCCCGGCTATGCCGTCAATCCGCCTGCCATCAAACGCAATTTCGCCCGCGGACGGCTTGAGCAAGCCGGAGATCGTGCGCAGCGTCGTGCTCTTGCCGGCGCCGTTGGCTCCGACCAGCGTGACAATCTCGCCTTCGTTGACGTCGAACGAGATGCCGTGCAGGGCCCGAATCGCACCGTAGTCAACGGCGAGGTCCTTCACGCTCAATAGCAAAGGACCACCTCTTCTGCTTCACTCCTGCACAGCGCACCCCGCGTGCTTCGCGTGGAAACCCGAAGTCCGAAGCTCGAATGACGAGTCAATGACCAAACCGGAATGACCAATTGGACATTCTCCTTCATTCGGGTTTGATTGGCCTCTGCGGCCCCTGTCGGACAGTGCGTCATTCGGACAAGTGCCTGCGGCACCGCTTCGCGAGCGTCATTAGTCATTTCCCGAGATACGCCTCTATCACCTTCGGGTCCTGCTGAATCGCCTCGGGTACGCCCTGGGCGATGACCTCACCGAAATCCATCACGACCACTCGCTCGCATACGCCCATCACGACCTTCATCTGGTGCTCGATCAGCAGCACCGTCAGCTTGAACCGCTCGCGGATAAACCGGATGAGGTCCATCAGGGTGCCGACCTCGAACGGGTTCATCCCGGCTGCGGGCTCATCCAGGAGGAGCAGCTTGGGTTCGGAAACGAGCGCGCGGGCGATTTCGACTCGCCGCTGTTCGCCGTAGGGCAGATTCCGCGCCAGCTCGTCCTGCCTTCCTTCCAGCCCGAGAACCGAAAGCAGCTCGACCGCCCGCTCGGTAACCTGCCGCTCTTCGCGTCTGAACCCCGGCCCACGCAGAATCGTACTCACCAGCCCGGCCTCGCCCCGGTGGTGGTGCGCAACGCGGACGTTGTCGAGCACCGATAGCTGCTTGAACAGCCTGGTATTCTGGAACGTCCGTGCAATCCCACGCTGGTAGATTCGATAGGGCCTCATTCCGCCGATGTCGGCGCCGTCGAACGCTATGGTCCCCTCGGTCGGCACGTACATACCGGTTATTAGGTTGAACACGGTCGTCTTCCCTGCACCGTTCGGCCCGATCAGTCCAACCAGCTCGTGCTCGGCGATTGACACCGTGAAGTCCCGCACGGCCACCAGGCCACCGAAGGCCTTGGTCAGAGCTTTCGTCTCAAGCACGGTGTTCATGCACAAGTCCTCAAACCCGAAGTTCCAAGCTCGAACGACGATTGAATACCGAAACTCGAATAGGCAATTCGGACTTCTCCTCCATTCGGATTTCAATCGTCATTTGGACTTCGAGTTTCGTCATTTCCTTTGCTGCGGCTTGAGGAACCGGAACTCGGTCCCGGCGAAGATGCCGCCGGGCCTGACCAGCATGAACACGACCAGCAGCAGCGGGTATATCACCCAGCGCCAGTCCTGGACCGCCGGCGGCAACAGAATTCTCAAGCCCTCGAGCAGGAACGTCCAGGCGACCGCGGCGACGATGGTGCCGGATATGCTGCCCAACCCGCCCAGCACGACGACTAGCAGCACGTCGATGGACTTCAGAAAGTCGAAGTTGGACGGGTGCAGGAACACGAACAAGTGCGCGTACAGGCCGCCGGCCACGCCCGCGAACATGCAGCCGATGACGAATCCAAGAGTCTTGTACCGCGTGCTGTCAATGCCCACGGCCTCGGCCGCCAGCTCGTCCTCGCGTACCGAAATCAAAGCGCGGCCGATGCCGGAATAGACGATGTTGCGCAGCACCACGACCGCGAGCACCGCCAGCGGGAATACCCACAGAAATGTCGTCAGCTTCGGAATCGCGCTCATTCCCCGGGACCCGCCCATCATCGGGATGACCATATCCGAGTTATCCAGCAGCACCTTCACGATAATCCCGAAGCCGAGCGTGGCGATGGCGAGGTAGTCGGACTTGAGCCGCAGTATCGGCAGCCCGACCAGCAGGGCCACGAGGCCGGCGAGCACTGCCCCCGCTACCAACCCGAGGAGCAGGATTGCCGGGTTGTGGCCACCGATGCTGCGGGTCACGAGCGCGGCCGTGTACGCTCCGATGCCGTAGAACGCGGCATGGCCGAGCGAGAACTGCCCGGTATAGCCGTAGATGAGGTTGAGCCCCAGCCCGGAGATGGTGATGATTCCGGCCAGACAGATTATCTGCTGCCAGTAGGGATTCAGGAGGCCGGTCAGAATCAGCGCCTCAATCGCGATGAAGACGCCAAGGGCGACGAGCAGAGCCACAGCACCAGCACCAAGGCCCCTGCGTGCTCTCATGGCACCCAATGCCCAATTCCCAATTGCCAATTCCCAATCGACGCGGGAATGCCGAATGTCCAATCGGGCATTTCCGGCCATTGGGACTTGATTAGGAATTCGCCATTAGTCATTCGTCATTCACCGCTAGACCTTCTCGCGGTTCGGTCTGCCGAGAATCCCGGCCGGGCGTACGAGCAGCACCAGTATCAGCACCCCGAACGCCACCGCATCCCGGAGGGTCGAGGAAATGTAGGCGGACGTGAACGTCTCGACGACGCCCATGATGAGCGAGCCGAGCATCGCTCCGGGAATCACGCCGATTCCGCCCAGCACCGCCGCCACGAATGCCTTCAGACCCGGCATCACGCCCATGAAGGGATTTATCTGGGGGTAGGCGATGCCGTACAGCACGCCGCCGGCGCCGGCCAGCGCCGAACCGACGCCGAACGTCACCGAGATGATCCAGTTCACATTGACACCCATCAGCCGCGCGGTGCTGTGGTCGTAGGAGACCGCCCGCATCGCCAACCCGGTCCGGGTCTTGTTCACGAACAGGGTCAGCGCCACCATCAGGACGGTCGAGACCGCGAACACTATTATCTGGATGTTGCTGATGGAGACGCCGCCGATGTTGAACGACGTGACGGCGAACGGCCTCGGAAAAGCCCGGTAGTCCGGCCCGAACATGAACCTCAGGCTGGTGAAGTACTCAAGGAACAGCGACACGCCCATCGCGGTTATCAGGGCGGATATGCGGGGAGCGCTCCGTAGCGGGCGGTACGCGACGCGTTCGATGAACATGCCCAGGGCCCCGCACACGACCATCGCGGCAACGATGGCGAACGGCCAGGGCAGCTTCCAGCTCGCCAGCGCATAGAAACCGACGTACGCTCCCACCATGAACACGTCCCCGTGCGCGAAGTTGATGAGCCGCACGATACCGTAGACCATCGTGTACCCGAGCGCCATCAGGGCGTACACGAAGCCGAGCTGGAGACCGTTGATGAGCTGCTGCAGGAAGTATGACACGGGCTTTCTAGAATCCTAAAACCGCCCCGGAAGTCAAGCCTCGCACATCACCCCAAGAACCGAAACAGGACCAACCACAGAAGCCACAGTGGGGAATGACGAATGACGAAGTACGAATGCCGAATGGCCGGCCGATCGTCAATCGCCAATCTGCAATCGGAAATGAAGTGCGCTCTGTGGTTCAATGTCGGATTCAGGGCGGGCAGGCCGGCTTGACTTAGTTCTGAGTCCTTCTAGAATCATTCTGACTGGCTAGCCCAAAGGAGGCAGTATGTCCGGAAAATGTCTGCTCCTGTTCTTTGTTGCCGGGTTTGTCGCATGGCTGCCCGCGCAGGACTTGGTAATCGATAGCCACGAGGTGCCGTCGGTCGTTGGCACCTACGGCAAGTTCATGCAGAACAGCTCGTCCTTCACCTGGTCCGCGTTCGACTCGACCCGCACCCATTGGGACCTGACTTCCTACCCCGGTGGCCAGTGGTCGAGAGCCGGCCTCGTTGTCTGGACCGCGGGCCAGGAGCCTGCTCCGGAATCGATGCAGGCCGATGTGCCTGACCCGCAGGTAATGGAAATCGACACCCTGGGTGACAACTCGGTCCAGTACATCTACCAGTACAAGGACTCATCCGGCTTGTACGCCGACGGCATCGATTTCACGCTGCTGACCTACCGGGCCATCGGCAACAACCGGCCCGACGCCAAGGTGTACCCCACGACGATGCACCATGGTACGAACTGGTCTAGTTCCGTGGGCTGGACGTACGAAATCGTCTCGGGACTCCCCTACAGCGTAAGCGAGACCCACACGAAGAGCATCGTTGCCAAAGGCAAGGTCAAGGTGCCCGTTTCCGGTGACTACTACTGGCCGTGCCTCGTCATCCGGGACCACATGCACTTCTCCGACAATTTCGGCAGCGACGACTCGCGGTGGATATACGAATGGGTCGTGCCCGGAGTTTTCAGCGGAGCCAATGGCGTGGCCGCGGCACTGAGCCAAAGCAACGCGGGCGAGAACTTCACCAACGTCGCGACGATGATGCAGCTCTCAGTCAGCAACATCCCGGGCCGGGACGTGCGTCCGCCGGCCTTCTCGAACACACGCGTCTGGCCGGACACGAGCTTTCTCGGGCCGTACGTTGTCTGGACGGTAATACAGGACAACGATGCGGTCGGCGACGAGTCGCTCTTCTACCGGGTAGACACAGGCGCCTGGGTCGGGGCCGAGCCGGATTCGGCACGGGCCGACACGTTCTACTTCACGATACCCTCGGTCGCTCTGGCCTCCCGGGTTGACTACTACTTCTGGGCGAGGGACAGCTTCTCGGCCAGCAACGACGTCGACTTCTGGACCACCTGGCCGCCGTGCTCCCCG
This sequence comes from uncultured bacterium, assembly GCA_964610135.1. Lineage (GTDB taxonomy): Bacteria > Hydrothermota > Tepidihabitantia > Tepidihabitantales > Tepidihabitantaceae > UBA2258. The sequence goes on from CAZSUX010000001.1 coordinate 29,768, forward strand.
GAAAGCACGATGATCACGTTCCACGCGGATCTCACCGGCGCGGCTGAACAGCAGCCGCTTATTCCGGGCCGCATCGGACTTTCAGCCACTCCCAACCCGTTCGGCGACGCAACCACCTTCTATTTCAACTACCCGCGCGTGCATCGGGCGGCAATCAAGGTCTTCTCCAGCTCGGGCGAACTAGTCCGCATGCTCGACATGTCGCCGGTGCCGAGCCTCGGGTTCCAGGCCCACTGGGACGGCAGGGACGAAGACGGCGTCGAACTGCCGGCCGGAACCTACCTGTACCGGGTCGAAAGCTCCGGGTACACGGAAACGAGGAAGGTGACTCTGACGCGCTAGCGCGTCAGAGTCATCCTGAGGCGCAGCCGAAGGATCTCTTCTACGCTAAGGCGGGAGAGTTGGCAGTAACCAGTTTCCAGTTTGCAGTGACCGGCGAGGGTTCCCCTCGCCGGTTGGTCATTCGAGCTTGGACATTGATTAGTCATTCGGACTTGGGACTTCGTCATTGAGACGCCATGCCACCCAACCACGTATGACTGAAGAATAGAAATGAAACTCGATACCGTCGCCATCACGCGGCCGGACGACACCAACCTCATCCTCGGCCAGACGCACTTCATCAAGACCGTTGAGGACATCCACGAACTGATGGTCACGTCGGTCCCGGGAGTGAAGTTCGGGCTGGCGTTCAACGAAGCCTCAGGCCCGTGCCTGGTCCGGCACTCTGGCACGGATGCTGAACTCGAACAGCTTGCAGTGAAGAACTCTCAGGCAATCGGCGCCGGGCACACCTTCACGCTCATCATGCGCGGCGCGTACCCAATCAACGTCCTGACGCAGCTCAAAGCCCTGTCCGAGGTCTGCTCCATCTTCTGCGCCACCGCCAACCCGGTCTCAGTCATCGTGGCCGAGAACGAAACCGGCCGCGGCATCCTCGGCGTGATTGACGGCGAGAAGCCCAAGGGCATCGAAGGCGACAAAGAGATAGCGGACCGCAAGGCTTTCCTCCGCAAGATCGGCTACAAGCAGTAGACCTCACCCTCACCCCTTCCCTCTCTCTCATGGGAGAGGGTCTGTTTATCGCCATCCACTGCCCACCAATCGACGCCCGACAATCGGAGATCGGAAATCAGAAACACGCCAAGGGCGGGGACATGACCGAATCGTCGGACGATTCGGATCGTATCCCGAGCCTGCCGAACCGGTAGCTGACACCTGGAAACTGATACTTCGCGCCAGAAGCGAGATTGGGTCTCACGAAGTACCTGTCATTGTTCGTCAGAAAGTACCGGCCAAAGTACCGCGCACTGTGTAGTGAACTGCGTCGGCAACTGCGTCAGCAACTGAATTCTACACTGAATCTCAACCTGAACCTCAACCTTAATCCTTCACTGCACCAGGCATTGCTCGCGACATCGTTCCTGAAGTTGGACCCGTCATCGTTCGCGGCATTGCTCGGCTCATTGTTCGTCTCAAAGTACGACTGATTGTGGGCTTCATCGTGTCTCGCACTTTGTAGGCGAAGGCTACTCCCCAGGCGGTCTGGGGGCCGTGGGGTGGGCGGCAGAATTGTGGCTCCGGCATGTGGCCGATACCACACGTTGTGGTGCCGACATCGACCCGGGTCTCTACGTCCGCATGATAAGAATTCTTATCACGCGCGTCTTCTCGTCTGGCTGTGTAACCTCTCCGTTCTCAACTGTCTATCCTCAAATGCCTCGGAATGACACCCCCGCTGGGGGGAGGCTCTGGCCAGTTCCTTAGCAGGTTCCCTGGCAAGGCCTCTGCCAAGCTCTTTGGCAGATTCTTCGGCAGAGACTCTCCCATGCTCCCTGGCGGAGTCTCTGGCAGTGCCTTTGCTCCATTTCCTGGGAGAGTCCGTCCCGGGCTCGCCGGCAGAGACTCTGGTGAGGTCCCTCCCCGGTTCCTCGACACAGCCTCGGGCGGATTCTCTCCCAAGCTCATTGGCGAGTTCTCCGGCAGATCCCTTCCCGAAGACTCCGGCAAGTTCTCCGGCAAGGCCTCTGCCCGGCTCTTTTCCCTGCACTCTGGCCATGCCTCTGCCACGTTTCGGCGTCGGCTTGACTTCGCTCCGCAGCAGAATATCCTAGAGCCTCCATGGGAGCTCCTCCGCCCGCGACGGTGGTTGACTTGGTTGAGGGTGTGGGTCGCGCTACGCGACCCCAAGGTCATAGTGCGAGGGACCGCAAGGTCTTCCTGTCCGGCGGCTACAAAGAAGAACAACTACCCAAGGCCAAACCACCGCATGAACAGGAATCCCTGAAGCGCACCATCGCCGTGCTAGTACTGCTATCGCTGTTGTCATGCGGCCAGCAGAGCTACGCTCCCGTCGGAAGACGGAGGGTGCATCATCCCTCGCCGCCGAACGACGTCGACAGCAGTGGCAGCCAACCAGAGACGACCGTCACCATTGTCGAACCCGTTCATGCGCCGCACTCAAAGAAAAGGTTGGCGCCGACCACAAAGCCAGAGAAGGAACCATCCGACACGCTTCTGGACCAAGGTGGCGGCTCAAGTGAACAACTTGACGAGAACGGGAGGTATATCCGAGAGTGGGATGACGCCCGATTCTCCGAAGAAGGGCTGGCGCCGGCTGACCTTGGCGACAAGTGGGGCTACATTGACCAAGTGGGGAGCTTCGTAGTCCGCCCGCAGTTTGACTACGCTGACGTCTTCTACGAAGGTCTGGCGCTCGTCGTGCTGGGCGGCCGGTACGGCTACATTCAAAGAGACGGAGGGTACTTCTGCCCTCCTGTGCTCGAGCCGTCGGACGTCTCTCTGAAGGGCTGCTGGCGGTCGAACTTGACGGCAAGTACGGGTACATTGATACGAGCGGGACGTACGCAATCAAGCCCCAGTTCGACTGGGCCGATGCCTTCGCCGACGGGCTGGCGTGGGTCGGGCTTGACGGCAAGTACGGGATCATCGACAAGAACGGGAAGTTCGTCGCCCAGCCGCAGTTCGATGATCTCAGGGGCTTTTCTGAAGGACTGGCTCGCGTCGAGGTCGGTGGCAAGTGAGGCTACATTGACAAAAGCGGCAAGTACGTCATTGAACCGCAGTTCTACCAAGTCGACGACTTTGCTGGCGGGCGGGCAGCGGTCGTGCTTCACGGCAAGTATGGCCACGTTGACAAGACCGGCAGGTTTACCCCGAAGTATCCGTCAGTGCCGCCATTCAAGGAGAGATAGAGAACGCTGACCCTGTTTTCAGGCGATGTCAAGGCGCGGCATGACAAGAGGGGCGGCCTGGGCGAGACGATGCTGAACCCTTCGACCGGGCTCAGGGCATGGCTGCACAAGGACTTGCGCACCACGTTCCGGAGCAGTACGCGCTGACGAACGGTGAAGGCAGAATCGTAAAGAGGAGACGGATGACGGACGGCCCCACGGGAAGCGCCCGCAATCCCGCCAAGGCACTTCTGGTCGGGAATTCTGACGGCATCGGCTTGGCGACAACGAGGCGGTTGCTTGCAGGTGGCTGGGACGTCATCGGCGTTTCCCGAAGTGAATCGCCGATCGACAACCCCGCCTATCATCACAAGGTCATGGACGTCGGCGACAGCAGGTACTCGGAACTGCTTGGTGAACTGGTACGCGACGTCCCATTGGACCTGTGCATCTACTTCGCGGGAATCGGCGCATTCCTCGACCTTGCCGACATGAACGGCGAAGCGAGAATTATCGATGTGAACCTGACCGGCATGGTGAGGACCGCAGCGGCTGTAATCCCGCCGATGGTCAGCCGAGGACAGGGCCACTTCATCGGTATCTCAAGCATGGCTGACGAGTTGCTGTCAGCCGAGGCTCCGTCTTACTATGCCTCCAAAGCAGGCTTCTCCAGCTATCTCAGCAGCCTGGCGCTAGCCCTGAAGCCCAGAGGTGTGCATGTGACCAATGTCCGGTTCGGCTTCGTCGACACCAAGATGGCGAAGGGTAGCATCAGACCGTTCATGATGAGTGTTCAGAAGGCGGTTGACCATCTGCAGATCTGCATCAGCAGGAAGCCTGCTCACTACACCGCGCCGCTCATCGCTGTTCCGCTTCTGAAATTCCGCAAGTTCATGATGAACCTGGCGAGGTAAGAGCATTGGAAATCGCGTGGGACACCCCCGACGTTTCCGAGTGATGTCAACTGCGCGGCAGGACAAGAGGCCGTGAGCTGCGAACCGTAGACCCTCTCGCGCGCTCCACGCCGTTGACAGAGACAACTACACTGTATAGCATATCGGGTGATGGAAAATGGAGAGACCGCGGACCGGGCCGGGTGATACCGGGACGAACTGGGAGACGGTGATTCGACGCTGAAGCCGATCAGGAGTGCTCTTGACCAAAGGTGAAATCGCCGGTCTGGTGATTCTGGTGCTGTCGCTTGTCCTGGCGGCGGTCTGCTACCAGAAGATGCCCGAGTTGATGGCAAGCCACTGGAATGCCGCGGGCAAGGTGGACGGTCACACTTCACGTCTTGCCGGTCTGCTCGTGGCGCCAATCATCATCGCCGTGGCGTGGCTTCTGCTAGTTGCCATACCGAGGATTGACCCGCTGAAGGAGAACATCGCCCGGTTCCGGCGTGTCTTCGATTGGTTCATTGTGGTAATGCTGCTGTTCCTGCTCTCAATCGAAGCGCAGGTAATCCTCTGGAACCTCAACGCTAAGGTGGGGCCATGGGTCACAATGCCAATAGCATTCGGATTCCTGTTCTTCTTCGTCGGTCTGCTGCTGGGTAAGACGAAACGGAACTACTTTATCGGCATCAGGACGCCCTGGGCCCTGGCCAGCGATGTTGTCTGGGACAAAACCCACCGGCTGGGCGGGAGGCTGTTCATGATTTCAGGCGGGATAGCGCTGCTCGGTATCTTCTTCGGCAGGTACTCCCTCATCTTTGTAATCGCGCCGGCCCTGGCTTCGACCGCAGTGGCCGCCGTGTGCTCTTATGCGGTATACCGTCAGCCGTAGGCCGCGTGCCATGAGCCCTCTTCAGCGCTGGTGCGCCAGGGCAAGCTAGCAGGTAGTAGTTGGCCGCGGCCAACGGCCGCTAGTGACCAGTCTCCAGGTTCCAGTTTCCAGTTCCCGAAGCCGGCTGACGATGGACGTTGTACGACTCCGTCAAGGCGAAGAGAACAGCGGCGGACGAAGCCGCCGCCAGACGTCAAACAGCCCCAGTTCGACTAGTCGTTTTCCTCCTCGTCGTCGCAGGTCTGGAGCTGGATGCACTTGACGATGCGCTTGCCCAAGCCGGACCCGAGGCCCAGGTTCAGCTCGAGCAGGTCGCCGTCGCCCATGCCGAGCATGTACAGGTCGGCCATATCCTCGGGCACCAGCTTCTTGACCTTCTGTTCATAGTCGAGTTTGGCGT
>CAZSUX010000002.1:0-31902 GCA_964610135.1 uncultured bacterium
CCGGCGGCGGGCGCATCATCCTCGTCGCTTCGACCGCGGGCCAGCGGGGCGAGGCATTCCACTCGCACTATGCCGCCAGCAAGGGCGCGGTCATCAGCCTGACCAAGTCGCTCGCGCCGGAACTGGCCGCCGACCACATCCTGGTCAACTGCATCGCACCGGGCTGGTTTGACACCGACATGTCACGGTCCAGCTTGAGCAAGCCCCGTGTCCGTCAGCAGGTTGTCGCGACGATTCCGCTGGGCCGGGTCGGCCGGCCTGAGGAGTTCGCCGGCGCCGTCCTCTTCCTTGCTTCCGAACTCTCGACCTTTGTCACCGGCGAAATCCTGAACGTCAACGGTGGAGCCGTCCTCGCCGGGTAGTCCTACGTTAGACAAGCGGTCGAGGCGTCCCGTCCCGCCGCCACACACGGTGGGGCAGAGGGTCGCGATGGCTTTCACCGTCGCGGCACTGGCCGCGCTTGCGGCTCTGCTCGTGCTCGCCGGCAGCAGGGCCTGGCACCTGTTCCGCTATCCTGCGGAGTTACGTTTGCTGGTGCGGAGCTGGGGTGCGTGGGCGCCGGTCGGTATCATCCTGCTGCAGGTCATCCAGATTGTTGTGGCGCCGCTTCCGGGAAACGCGATGTCGTTCGCCTGCGGGTACGGGCTGGGGCTTTGGCCGACCATCATCTGGTTGATGATCGGCGTTCTGCTCGGCGCGACGGTCGACTTCCTGCTCATCAAGCTGCTCGGACGCAGGCTGCTTCGTTACTTCCTGCCGCCGGAACGGCTGGCAAAGCTGGACGCGCTCATCCTGCGCCGGGGCACGTTCTATATCTTCCTGTTACTGCTGGTTCCGAATCCGGTCGGGGACTGGGTGTACTACCTGGCAGGCCTGACGTCGCTGCCGCTGCCGGTCTTTCTCGGCCTGGTTCTCATCGGGCGCCTGCCCTCAAACCTGCTCGAGTGCGCGGTGGGGGCAAGCGCGACTCACTTCGGCTGGCGGGAGTGGGCAATCGTCGGGCTGGTTGCGGCGATTCTCGGGCTGCTCTACTACCAGCACCGGCACCGGATCGAGGCCGCGCTGGACCGCATCAGCAGTCGGCGCACGCGGCCCGTTCGTTTCTAGGCAAGCCGCGGCCTTCCGGAAGACGGCGGATACCGACGCTGAACTGGGGCTGTCGTTGTCGCGGTGGGGCCGGCCCCGAACTATCTAAATAACTGAAAGATAATGCTTTAGGTGACATATGTGTCATCCAATCCGACATCTCGGGAATCACGCCGGGAACCGTTCCCGGGACGGTTCCCGGGGTGGTTTGGGAGGCCTTGTCCACGGTCTCTCAGGCCGCTACTTCGACCGCGGTTCGGGGGTCGTTGTGGAGGCCGATTCGCGTGGCGATAGGCGAGTCCATCTCGGCCGTGAATCCGATGTCGATTCGCCGGACCAAGGGCAGGCCGAATTCGGGTGCGAGTCACGTTGTGGTTGCGGCGGTGATTCGTTCCGCGGTTCGCGAGTTGGGTTGCCGGGCGATTTGCGCGGCGTTTCCGGCCGTTCCTCGAAGAGAGGGGGCGCGTGCGGCCGTCGGAGAGCCGTTCCCGGTCTCAGCCGAGGCGACGGCGCGGGGCAGGAGGGCTTGCGCTATTTCAGCCCGGTCGCGACCGGCGCGTCGGCCGCGACCGACCACTCGCTGAAGCTGCCGTCGTAGACCGCGACGTGCTCGTATCCGAGTATGTGCTTCAAGGTCACATACGTGGTTATTGAGCGGTACCCTCGGTTGCAGTAGATGATGATATTCTTGTCCGGGGTGACGCCGAGTTGCTCGTACTCCTGCTTCAGCTCGACCGGGTCGCGCCAAGTGTAGTCCCCGCTCAGGTCTTTCAGCCATGGCCGGTTGATGGCGCCGGGGATGTGCCCGCGCCGCTTCGTGTAGCCGGCGTCTCCGCTGAACATTGCGGGCGACCGCACGTCGAGAATGACCGTCTTCTTGTCTCCGAGCGCGGCCTTGACGTCGGCCAGCCTCACCCTGACACCTTCGTTCAGCCTTGCCGGCAGCCGATAGACCGCCGCCTCGATTTTCGGGAAGTCCTGGGTAAGAGGCCGTCCCTCACTCCGCCACCGGTCAAGCTCGCCGGCAACCAGCGCCTGTCGCTTGTGGCCCACGTAGTCGAGTAGCCAGGTCAGGTACGGCGACAGCGAGTCAATCACCTCGGAATAGACTACTACGGTCGTAGTGTCGGTGATGCCCATCCGACCGAGCAGTTGTGCGAACATCTCCGGCGGTATCGGCTTCGCCGGCACGCCGTTCTCAGGCAGGGTCAGCGCGTCGGGGAAGAGGTGGACCGCGCCCGGTACGTGGGCCTCCCAGTAGTACTCGATTCCGTAGCGCAGGTCCACGATTCTGACGTCCGGCCGGCTCAGATTGGCCGCAAGCCACTCGGTGGTCTTCATCAGGTCGGACGGTGCGGCGGCAGCGGCTCCGGCTGCCACGAATGTCAGCAGGACGAAGGTCAGCAGCCAGGCATGGTTGCTCCGGTGCGCCGGTGTCGGCAATGCTCTGTTCTTTGATTCGTTCAGCTTCATACAGAGATGATAGACGTCGGGCGGTCGGCAGTCAAGCCGGCAACAAGTATGGCGGCGAGCATTGTGAAGCGCCGCTTGACAAAGAGCAGAGTTCGCGCTATCACTAGTCGTCGGCGAGAGCAGGTCCAAGGCGTATTACCGACCGCTGACAACTGCCGGTCATGTCGGAGCCCCGGCGTTTCCAGGCCAGCAAGGTACGAAATAAAGGAGATTACCCCATCAGGATGTTGACTGTCCGCTACGCGTTAATGACGGACTCGGGAGCTTCGGCCGCCCGCGGGCGGTCGTTTTCAAGGACCGGGGCCGTAGTGGCGCATTGGGTTCCTTTCGCCGCGGCTGTCCTGTTGTTTGCGGGAGCAGGGCAGCTGTTCGGCGCACCGGTTTCATCTGAGGCCGTTCCTCCCCGACCGGGTCAAGAGAACTTCAGCTATCTCTGGAACGTCACTCTGCACAACCCGATGCCCGGTACGAGTTCGGTGTCTTTCCGGGTTGAGGCACGCGAGGCCAAGCTCGGAATTGTGTTTTCGGCAAGCACTCAGCCGATTGCACTTGCCCCGGGCGAACGCCGACTGACGGCGGCGGATATCAGGTTGACCGACGTGTCGAGCAAGAAGGGTTACGAGGCCTTCGCCGAGCCGGACAAGGTGCTGCCGGAAGGCGACTATACCTACCTCATCACACTGGTCCCGGGAATGAGGCAGAACGCGTTCTTTCTCAGAGTGCGCGTGCCCAAACCGGTAGAGCTGGCCTGGCCGCCCAACGGCGCCGTGGTCGGCGACACCCGACCCGTGTTCGTGTGGAAGCCGCCGGTAGCGTCCGGGCCCGTCGTCGCGTACAACTACGCACTGCGCGTAGTGGAAGTAGGGCCGGGCCAGACGGGGGCAACGGCTATCGGCCGCAACCAGCCGGTCTTCGAAGACGGTCGAGTCTCGGCAACGGCGTACCGGCTCCCCGCGCCGAGCGCGCTCGTGCCGGGCAAGACCCACGCCTGGCGGGTTGTTGTACTGGACACGGCCGGGTTGCCGGTTGACACCGCGCATACCCAAAGCAAGGCAGGTTCGTTTGTGTACAAGCCCGGCGAAAACCAGCCCGCAACTCAAACCAGTTTCACATTCCCGAAAGCCGGGCGGTCGGTCACCGGGAACGCGTCGCTGGTGGTCACGTCTGATGTCCCGGATGCGGAATTGTGCGTGCTGGAGTATTCACTGGGCAGCGATTCTGCCAGCCAGGACTGGCACGTGATCGGTTCCTTTCCCCAGGTGCGGGGTTCGTTCGTCGGGATGTGGCGTTCCGACTCCGCAGTCCTTCGCGCGGGGGAGACACTCCCCAGCCCATGCTTCGTGAGAGCCACTGTCCTGGGCCGCAAGGGACAGCGCGGCCAGGCGGAGCCCTTGCCGCTGGTCATCAACAAGCCGCTCCCGCGGGACCGGCGTGGTTGCGGCGGCTGCAACTGGCGTCCGGAAGAGTAGACGCATTCAAGCCGACCGGATAGTGCCGGCCCGCGGCGCGGAGCAGTCCTTCCGGCAGCGTCGACGTCCGCCGGCACAAGCAGCCAGGTTGAGACCGGGCAGGTCTGAATCTACGCATCGAACACGGCCCGTGCCGGCGGGAGGAGAACGGGCCTGCAGGGTCGCCTCTCGGTTTTGACAGTAGTGCGTTCGTCCCTATAATACCCAGTCATGCCAGAAGCGAACGGAAGCGATTTTCCCCCAAGGTACGACCCGAAGCCGGTCGAGGCGAAGTGGTACTCGTTCTGGGAGAAGTCCGGGTTCTTCACCGCCGACGCGAAGTCGCCGAAGCCGAAGTATTCGATAGTCATCCCGCCGCCGAACGTTACAGGTTCCCTGCACATGGGCCACGCGCTGGACAACGGGCTGCCGGATATTCTCATCCGGCACAAGAAGATGCAGGGGTTTGAGACACTCTGGCTGCCCGGCATGGATCACGCCGGCATCGGAACGCAGGTCAAGGTCGAAAAGATGCTGGCCGAAGAGGGCAAGACCCGGTTCGACCTCGGGCGCGAAGGGTTCCTGAAGCGCGCCTGGGAGTGGAAAGAGAAGTACGGCGGGGAGATTACTGTCCAGCTACGGCGGCTCGGCTGCTGCCTTGACTGGACGAGGCTGCGGTTCACGATGGACGAGGGACTCTCGCGCGCCGTGCGTGAGGCATTTGTCCGGTACTACGAGAAGGGGCTCATCTATCGTGGGCTCAGAATCGTGAACTGGTGCCCGCGCTGCGGTACGGCAGTCTCCGATCTTGAGGTGAAGTTCAGGGAAGAGAACGCGCACCTCTGGTATGTTCGCTATCCGGTGACGCCGGGCACGGGATACATCATCGTGGCGACGACACGGCCGGAGACGATGCTCGGAGACACCGCGGTGGCGGTGAACCCGAAGGACGAACGGTTCAAAGACCTGGTGGGCAAGATGCTGGAACTACCCCTGACCGGCAGGAAGATCCCGGTGGTCGCCGATGCGGCCGTGGAGATGGAGTTCGGGACCGGCGCGGTGAAGGTGACGCCTGCACACGACCCGGTTGATTTCGACATCGGCGAGCGGCACAAGCTCGATCGCGTCCAGGTTATCGGCGACGATGCACGGATGACCGATGCGGCGCCGGCGAAGTACCGGCGCATGACGCGCGAGGAATGCCGGAAGGCGGTCGTCGAGGATCTTGAGACGCAGGGTTTGATGGAGAAGATTGAAGACTACAGGCACTCGGTCGGGACCTGCGACCGCTGCGAGACCGTGATTGAGCCGCTGGCAAGCATGCAGTGGTGGGTGAAGATGAAGCCGCTGGCCGAGCCGGCAATCCGCGTGGTCGAAGAGGGCAAAGTGAAGCTCCACCCCGAGCGGTGGACCAAGGTCTACCTTGAGTGGATGAAGAACATCCGCGACTGGTGCATTTCGCGTCAGCTCTGGTGGGGGCATCGGATTCCGGTCTGGTACTGCGACTGCGGGGAGATTGTGGTCGCGCGCGAGGACCCGACCGAATGCCCGAAGTGCCATTCGCAGAGACTGCGCCAGGACGAGGACGTGCTGGATACCTGGTTCTCGTCGGCCCTGTGGCCCTTCTCGACCATGGGCTGGCCGGAGAAGACGTCGGATTTCGCCAAGTTCTACCCGACCGACTTCCTGACGACTGACCCGGATATCATCTTCCGCTGGGAAGCGCGGATGATATTCTCGGCGCTGGAGTTCACGGGCACGGTGCCGTTCGACGACGTGTACATCCACTCGACCGTGCTGGACAAGAACGGGGCGAGGATGAGCCGGTCCAAGGGTATCGGCGTCGACCCGCTGGAGATATTCGACCTGTACGGCACCGACGCGGCGCGGTTCACCATCTGCTACCTTGAGAGCCAGTCCCAGAGCTACCGGCTATGGAACGAGCGGTTCGAACTCGGTCGGAACTTCTGCAACAAGATATGGAATGCATGCCGATTGGTGGCGGATGAGGTCCGGAAGTCGCAATCCCAGGGACAGCCCCAGGCTCCGGACAACTGGATCCGGCAACGCTTCAACGCGGTGCTCGAGCGGGTGAACGACGGGCTTGAGCGCTACACTTTCTCCCAGGTGGCGTCGGCGCTGTACGATTTCTTCTGGCACGACCTGTGTGATTGGTATCTTGAGTTCTCCAAGTCCCGACTGAAGGGCGGCGACTCGGCAGTCAGGCAGACTCTGTATGACGTCTTCCGCGGCAGCCTGCAGCTGCTGCATCCGATCATACCGTTCATCACCGAGGAATTGTGGCACAGGCTGGGCTTCGGGGGGGGGCAGGAGTCAATCCTGCAGTCGAAGTGGCCTGAGGCGCTTGCGTTGGACGAACGTGAGACTGCGCGGGTCGAGATGATGCGGGAGTTGATCACGGCGGTGCGGAACATACGGGCGGAGATGGAGGTGCCGGCCAAGACCGCGGTCCGATGCATAGTCAACTCGGCCGATGCAGGCCTGACCGCGTTCCTCGCCCGCAACGAAAACCTGATTGGTGAGCTGGCCAGGGTGTCCGGGTTGGAGTTCGGGTCGGACCGGCCGGCGAAGTCGTCGATCGCCGTGCTGTCCGGCTGTGAGGCATACGTTCCTCTCGCGGGTGTGGTCGACGTCGAGAAGGAACTCGGCCGGATGAAGAAGGAAGTCGCGAACCTCGAGAAGCTGGTCGCCGGCATCGACACGAAGTTCGCGAACCCCGATTTTGTTTCTCGCGCCAAGCCCGAGGTGGTCGAGGCAGAACGCGGCCGGCGAGTTGGATTCACAAGCAAGCTCGAACGGCTGAAGAACCAGCTCGAGTCGTGGACATGACGATGGGAAGTGGTAGAATCCCAGTATGAAGTCCTTCATCTCGAGCCTCGGTTGGATCATGTTCCTGGCGCTGGCAGTCTGCTTCCTGGTCTTCTACAATTTCGTATACGCACCGCGCGCTGACCGGATCGTCAGACAGCAGAATGAGATCAGTATGTGGATTGGCCAGTTGCAGCAGGTGAACGACAGCATCAAGCGGGTGGAGGCGGAGCGCGACACCGTGTTCAGCGTGTCGTACTCGTTCGACGTGCTGTTCGGCGGAGCGGCAGACCTGAAGCTCGTTCCCTCGGCCGATTCATTGCTGCGGACGTGCGTTACTTCCCTGCAGTCGCACGCCGGGTCGGTCGAGGTCATCGGCCACGCCGGCGGCGGACAGGCGCCGCAGGCGATCAGGGACAGGTATCCGGGTAGCTGGGACTATGCCGCGGCTGCGGCCGGGGCGGTCGCGAGCCGCCTTGCGGCGTGGGGCGTGTCCTCTGACCGGATCCGGGTCTTGAGTCTCTTAGGTTCGCGCGCGACCGGTGCGGCTGCCAGGCCGGGTGTCGGTTCCGCAACTCCCCGAGTCGAAATCGTCGTAAGGACTCAGTGACCAGTCGTGCGCTCGTGGGCCTGGCGCTGCTGGCCGGGTTCGTCTCGGCGCAGACGCCCGACATTCTGAAGCCGCAGTTGGACCCGGCCGACACCACGGCTAGGGCCGATTCGGTTCGTGTCTATCGCCCGGCCAAGTCCACGGGTACGGCAGTCCTGCTTTCCTTCCTGCTGCCCGGCGGCGGCCAGGTCTACACCGGCAACTGGTGGAAGGCGGCGCTGATTGCGCCGGCCGAGGTCACGTTGGGGTACTTTTCGGTCAAAGAACACCTGGCTGCCACCAGGGCCTGGGACGACGGGGACACGACCGGATACGTGCAGCACCGCGACCGGCGGACAGCGCTGCTTTGGTGGACCGGTGCGGTGTTGGCTTTCTCGATGGCTGACGCCTACGTCTCGGCCCAGATGTACGGGTTCGACCGGGAGATGCGGCTTACCCTTGGCCCGGTGCGGGCCGGGATCGCGATGGAGTTCTAGCCGTGAGCACGTTGATTGCCGCCGCCGGCAGATTCCAGATGGACGTCCTTGCCCGGGCGACGCGTCAGGCAGCGGACGCCGACTGTGAGTCCGGCGGCTGGGGCGTGGCTCACTGCTACGGCAACCGGCTGGAGACCATCAGGTCCGCGCAGCCGTGCGCGCAGGACCCGGACTTCGGCAAGCTGGATGAAATCCGCACCGACATGGCACTGGTCTGCATCGGCGGGATGGCCCCGGCCTCGCCGCGCGAACTTAGACCATACATCCGGCGCGAGACCGGTCATATCTGGGCTTTCGCACACTCCGGCCTCGTCAAGCACGAGGACCGGCTTGACACCGGCGGCCGGATCACCGATTCCAAAAACCCGAGCGAGCGGTATTTCCTCTATCTCTTGAGCAAGCTCGAGGAGCAGTCCCCGGCCGAATCCCTGACCCGCGCCATGGCCGCGCTCGGGGATGAGGATTCGCTGTCATTCTGCATGATGTGTGCCGACATGATGCTGGTTGGTTGCTGGTACGGGGATGAGTCGGAATCAACGGGGCGGTTGTGCTCGGGAGAAAGCGGGTTGGTGAGGTACTTCAGCACCAAACCACTCGCTTCCCTGCCCGAGGTCCACTGGCAGGCGATGCCGAACCGGATCGTGCTGGCCATAACGCGCACACGGCGCGAGTTGCCCTAGCCCCGGACTCCGGCCGGCTAGCCCCCGCAGCTTTCCACAACTTTCCTGACTACACCACGGAAAAGAAAACGGCCCACGGGGCCGTGAACAAAGCATCGTAGAGGGTCTACTTGCGGCCGGGTGTGTTGCCGCCGCGCTGGCCGAATTCCACGAGTTCGCGGAATCCCTTGGGGTCGGACGCCGACGCGATGGCGGTTTCGTAGGTAACTTTGCCGGCACGGTAGAGTTCGGACAAGTACATGTCAAACGAAATGCTGCCTTCGGACGAACTGGTCTGAATTGCCGACGCCAAGTGCTCGGTCTTGCGCTCACGGATGAGGTTGCGGACCGCGGGCGTGGCTACCATTATCTCGTAGCAGCCGACCCGGCCTTTGCCGCCTGCCTTGAGCAGCAGGCGCTGGGAGAAGACGGCCAATAGCGAGAGCGAGAACTGGATACGTATCTGGTCCCGGATTTCAGGCGGGAAGATGTCGATGAACCGGGTAATCGTCTCCGGCGCGTTGGTGGTGTGCAGGGTGCCGATGACCAAGTGGCCCGATTCAGCGGCCCAGATGGTTGCTTCTGATGTCGCCAGGTCTCGAATCTCGGCAACGAGGATGACGTTCGGGTTGGAGCGCAGGCCCTTCATGACTGCCTCGCGGAAGGACGAAACGTCAACGCCGACCTCGCGCTGGGTTATGAGGCCGTTCTTGTGGTCGTGGTTGAACTCGATGGGGTCTTCGATAGTGAGTACGTGGCGCGGGCTCTCCAGGATGTAGTCGACGAAGGTCGCCTGCGTCGTGGTTTTGCCCATGCCGGTCGGTCCGGTCACGAGGATGAGGCCGTGCGGTCGGTCGAGCAGGTTCTTGATGCGCGGGATGAGGTGCGTCGTCACGAAGAGCTCTTCGAACGTGAGAATGCGACGCGGAATGAGCCGGAGGGCCATGCCGAAATAGCCCTTCTGTTTGTACACGGCCACACGGAAACGGGCCATGTTGCGGAAGTTAAGTGCGAAGTCGCCGCCTCCGCCGTTGTCGATCTGGGCGCGCAGGTGCCGCAGGTCTTTGGTTGCAATGTTCTTGAAGCTGTCGGTCATCTCAGGGATCAGTACCGGGCATCCCTCGATGGGGTGGAGATAGCCGTCAATGCGGAGCGTCGGGGGCCGCCCCACGGTGAGGTGCAGGTCGGATGCATTCCGCTTGATGCACTCGGCTAGGAGTGTATCGAAGAACTCTTCGTCGGTCATAACCTGCACTAATATAGGGCCCCCCCCGCGGCAAGTCAAGTTTTGTTGCGATAGCGTTTATGGTTTCTTGACAGTATGTCCCAGCGGGTCTAAGATACTAGTCCACCAATGGCGACAGCCTATTCGTCGGCTGAACTGCTTGAGCAGGTTGAGGCGCTGAGCGGCCAGGCCGTCAGCGACTGCTATCAGTGCGGCTGCTGTACATCGGGTTGTCCGATCGGTGAGGCGATGGATCCGCCGCCCAGCAAGGGAATCAGGCTGCTGCAGTTGGGCAGGGCCGAAGAGTTGCTCGGTTCTGACGGAATATGGATGTGCGCGAGTTGCCTTGTCTGCGGGACACGCTGCCCCAGGGGGGTCGACTACGCCCGAATCGCTGAGGCCTGCCGCGCGTTGATTCTCCGGTCCAAGCAGAGCAGGGTAGACCCCGATACTGTTACTGCCCCGGAACTTGATGAGATTCCGCAACAGGCGTTTATCGCGGCCTTCCGCAAGTCATCGGTATGACCAAATACACCTACTACCCAGGCTGCACGCTCTACACCAAGGCACGGAGTCTGGACCTGTGTGCGCGCAGGGCAGCCGAGAAGGTTGGGTTCGAACTGGTCGAGATGCCGTCATGGAACTGCTGCGGGGCCATATACAACGCCACCAGCGATGACCTCGCGGCCCAGGTTGGGTCGGTGCGCAATCTGGCCAAGGCCAGCCAGTTGGGTGACAAGCTGGTCACCCTGTGCGCCGCATGCCACAACGTGCTCAAGCGGGTGCAGAACCGGCTGGACCAGCCGGGCAACGAGGTCGAAAGCGAGCGTCTGAAGACATTCGTTGACGAGAAATTCGAGCAGCCGGTCAAGGTGCTGCACTACCTCGAAGTCCTGAAGAACGACATTGGCTGGGACAAGGTCAAAGAGAAGGTCACGAAGCCGCTGGTCAAACTCAAGGTTGCGTCCTACTACGGGTGCCTGATGGTCAGGCCCAGCGAAGTGCTGGAATTCGACGACCCGGAGAATCCCCAGGTGATGGATGACCTGATACGCATTCTCGGGGCGGCGCCCACCAAGTTCGACTTCAAGGCCGAATGCTGCGGAGGGTATCTGGTCGTGAACCGTCGTGATGTGGCCAAGTCCGCGTCGCAGAGGATCCTGGACAATGCCAAGGCCTGGGGCGCGGAGGCGGTCGTTACGACCTGCCCGTTGTGCCAGTACAACCTGGACAAGTTGCGGGTGATGACCGGAGGTTCTCTGCCCGTGTTCTACTTCACGCAATTGCTCGGCATCGCGGTCGGACTTACGCAGGACGAGCTCGGGCTGGAGCACAATGCCGGCGACCCGGTCGGATTCCTGAAAGCGAAGGGCCTGCTGTGACGCAAGACGCATCACGCCCCACGCCTGATGCCGGAATCCCGCACGCTGACGTGCCTGGCGTCGAGCCTCGTGCGTCGAGCGTGAGGCGTGTTGGCGTTTTCGTCTGCCACTGCGGTATCAACATCGCCGGAACGGTCAAGATTCCCGAGGTGCTGGAGAGGGTCGGGGCGATGCAGGGCGTGGCGGTGACCAAGGACTACAAGTACTGCTGTTCGGATCCGGGCCAGCAGATGATCCGGGACTCAATCAAGACTGACAAGCTGGACCGGGTCATCGTTGCCTGCTGTTCGCCGACGCTGCACGAGACGACGTTCCGCAACGCCTGCGGCGAGGCGGGGCTGAATCCCTACCTCTGCGAGATTGCCAATATCCGCGAGCAGTGTGCCTGGGTGACCGAAGACAAGGACAAGGCGACCGACAAGGCGACCGAGATCATCCGGACCACAAAGGCCAAGGTTGAGAACGACCTCCCGCTTGAAGCCATCACCGTGCCAATCAACAAGCGCGCGCTGGTAGTCGGGGCAGGGATTGCCGGCATCCAGGCCGCGCTGGACATCGCCAACGCCGGGTACGAGGTCGTGCTGGTGGAGAAAGAGCCCTCCATCGGCGGACACATGGCCCAGCTTTCCGAGACTTTCCCTACTCTGGACTGCTCCCAGTGCATCTTGACCCCGCGGACGGTCGAGACGGGCCGGCATCCGAAGATAAAGCTGATGACCTATTCCGAAATCGACAGCGTCTCCGGTTATGTCGGCAACTTCAAGGTGAAGGTCAGACAGAAGGCGCGCTACGTCGACTTCAAGACCTGCACAGGCTGCGGCGCGTGTCTCGAGAAGTGCCCGGGTAGAACCGAGTCACGGTTCGAGCGCGGGCTGACCAAAGGCAAGGCGATCTACCGGTTGCTGCCGCAGGCCGTGCCTAACCGGCCCGTGATTGACGCCAAGGCTTGCGTATACCTGACCAAGGGCAAGTGCGGCATCTGCGCCAAGGTCTGTCCGACCGGCGCCATCCGCTACGACGACACCGACAAGTTCGTCGAGGAAGAGGTCGGCGCAATCGTGCTGGCGACCGGGTATGAGTTGTTCGACGCGACCAAGCTCGGGTCGTACGGCTTCGGGCTTGTCCCGGACGTGATTGATGGTCTCGCCTTCGAGCGGCTGCTCTCTGCTTCCGGGCCCACGTCGGGCGAGGTCAAGCGACCCTCAGACGGCAAGACGCCGAAGAAGATTGTGTTCGTGCAGTGCGCAGGCTCTCGCGACTCGACCGCCGGGATGCCATACTGCTCGAAGATCTGCTGCATGTATACGGCCAAGCAGGCGATACTCTACCGGCATCGGGTTCACGACGGGCAGGCGACAATCTGCTACATTGATGTGCGGACCCCGGGCAAGGGGTTCGAGGAGTTCTACAAGCGCGCAACCGACGACGGTATCCAGTATCTGCGCGGCAAGGTCTCCAAGATATTCCGGCAGGGCGACAAGGTTGTGGTCTGGGCCGCGGACACGCTGGCCGGCCGCAAGGTAGAACTCGAAGCGGACATGGTTGTGCTCGCCACGGCAGTCATCGCCAACCCGGACGGCGTGGCCTTGGCGCGCAAGCTGAAGACCCAGATCGACACGCACGGTTTCATGACCGAGGCGCACCCGAAGCTCAGGCCGGTCGAGACCCTGACCGCTGGGTTCTTCCTGGCCGGTTGCGGCCAGGGGCCCAAGGACATCCCGGAAACCGTGGCGCAGGCATCGGCAGCGGCCGCCAAGGTCCTGGCAATGTTCGGGAACACGCGCCTTACCCACTCGCCGACGACAGCTCAGGTTGACGAGGAGATCTGCGTGGGCTGCGGCTACTGCGAGCGGACGTGCGCCTACGAAGCGGTGAAGGTCGACCCGGCGAAGAAGAAGGCGGTCGTGAACGCGGCCCTCTGCGAAGGGTGCGGAGCGTGCGCGGTTGCCTGTCCGTCGGGTGCGATGACGCACAAGAACGCCACCAAGAAGTCGATATTCGAGATGGCGGATTCGTTCTAGGGCACGATGACCAGTGACCAGGTACCAGTGACCAGCCCCGAGCCGGCGAACGGGCCAGTCGGTGCAGTGCTGGTAGTGGGCTCGGGAATCGGCGGCATCCAGGCGGCGCTGGAACTGGGCGATGCCGGGTTCAAGGTCTACCTGCTCGACGAGGGGCCGGCCATCGGCGGCGTGATGGCGATGCTCGACAAGACCTTCCCGACCAACGACTGCTCGATGTGCATCCTGTCGCCGAAACTGGTCGGCACCGGCAGGCACCAGAACATCGAGCTCGTCAACTACAGCGAGCTCTTGAGCCTTGATGGCGAGCCCGGGCGGTTCAAGGCGAAGATTCGCCGGAAGCCGCGGTTCGTCCTCCTCGACAAGTGCACGGGTTGTATGGACTGCACCAAGGTCTGTCCGGTCGAGGTGCCGGACGAGTACAACCAGAAGCTGGCGATGCGCCGGGCGACCTATAAGCTCTACCCGCAGGCGATTCCCAATGCGGTAGCTATCGAGAAGAACGAAGGCAAGGCCCCGTGTCGGCTGGCCTGCCCATCCGGCGTCAACGCGCAGGGATACGTTGCGCTCATCTCGCAACGGAAGTTCAAGGAAGCCTACGAACTGGTGCGCGAGCGGTTGCCGTTCCCTGGCATCTGCGGTCGCGTCTGCCACCACCCGTGCGAGCAGGAGTGCAACCGCAAGGAGTACGAATCACCCGTTTCCATCCGGACCCTGAAGCGGTTCGCCGCCGACTACGTGTATTCCAACAAGATCGAATACCCCGTCATCAAAGCACCGGCAGCGGAACGCTCGGAGCAGGTCGCAGTAGTCGGGGCCGGCCCGGCCGGGCTTACCTGTGCGCTCGACCTGCGCGCCAAAGGCTACAAGGTGACCGTGTTTGATGCCACGGACAAGCCGGGCGGGATGATGCGCTGGGGCATTCCGGCGTACCGCCTGCCGCGCGAGACCCTTGACCGGGAAATCAAGGACATCACCGATACCGGCGTCGATCTGAAGCTCAAGAGCCCGGTCAACGGGACCGCGGGCGTTCAGAACCTGCTCGGACAGGGGTTTTCTGCAGCGTTCGTCGCCCTCGGCTGCTCCAAGAGCCGGACCCTGAAGATTGACGGGATGGATCTTGATGGCGTGTTGCACGGCATCGAGTTCCTGCGCGACGTCAACGCCGGCAAGAAGCCGGCGGTCGGCAAGCGAGTCGTTGTCATCGGCGGCGGCAACGTCGCGGTTGACGTGGCGCTGTGCGCCCGACGGCTCGGCGCCGAGGACGTGACGATGACGTGCCTGGAGTGCCGCGAGGAAATGCCGGCCCACGAGTGGGAAATCTCCGACGCGACGGCCGAGGGTGTGAAGCTGAACCCCTCGTGGGGACCGCAGGCGGTTGCTGGTGAGAACGGCAAGGTGACCGGACTCCGGACAATCGAGTGCACGCGGGTCTTCGATGACGCGCACAAGTTCAACCCGCAGTTCGGCTGCGTCGAGGGGTTTGTTCCTGCCGACACCGTTATCCTTGCCATCGGCCAGGCGGTGGATGCCGACGGGTTTGACGGGTTCGAGCGCGGACCGGGCGGTACGTTCAAGGTCAATCCGCTGACATTTGAGACCACTCTGCCCGGTGTCTTCGCCGGCGGCGATATGGTTTCGGGACCGGCGTCGGTGATTGAGGCCGTGAATGCCGGCCACGAGGCCGCGATTTCGATTGATCGGTTCATCAACCGGCAGGATCTGGCCGAAGGACGCGCGAAGCCGAAGGAACAGGCGGCCAAGGCCGAAGAGTCGGCAGCGGCCAGAGCGAAGATCGAGCGGCGCGAGCGTGCCGAGGAAGTTTCGTTGCCGGCAAGTGAGCGCGTCGCAGACTTCCGTGAAGTAGCGCAGGGTTTCACCGAAGAGCAGGCAGTCGCTGAGGCACAGCGCTGCCTGAACTGCGGCATCTGCTGCGAGTGCCTCCAGTGCGTCACCGCCTGCGAGGCGAAGGCAATCGACCACACGCAGACCGCGTCCGAGGAGGAACTCGAAGTCGGTGCGGTCGTTCTTTCCGCCGGGTTCAAGGAGTACAAACCGACGGGTGAATACGGCTACGGTTACGGCCGGTACCCGAACGTGGTGACCAGCCTCGAGTTTGAGCGCATACTCTCCGCCTCCGGGCCGTACGAAGGCCACGTGAAGCGGCCGAGCGACCTGACGCAGCCGAAGAAAGTCGCTTGGATTCAGTGTGTCGGTTCGCGCAACGCCGAGCACTACTATTGTTCGTCGGTCTGCTGCATGTACGCGACCAAGGAAGCGGTCATCGCCCGCGAGCACTGCGGCGGCAACCTCGACTGCCACGTCTACTACATGGACATGCGTTGCTTCGGCAAGGACTTTGAGAAGTATTACGACCGGGCGAAGGATGAGTACGGCGTCCAGTTCCGGCGATGCAAGGTGAGCGCGGTGCAGAGGAAGGGACAAAGGACGAGGGACGAAGGACAAAGCCCGGACGGGACCGACGAGGACCTTCTGATATCGTACGAGGATGAGGCGGGGACACTGCGCGAGGAGGAGTACGACATGGTCGTGGTCTCGACCGCGCTCGCGGCCAATCCGCGTGCGGTTGAGATGGCAAAGCGCATTGGCGTAGCCACCGACGACCAAGGGTTCGTGAAAACCGACCGGTTCGAACCGGTGCTGACCGACCGGCCCGGCGTCTACGCCTGCGGCGCGCTGGCTGAGCCGAAGGACATTCCCGAGACCGTGACCGAGGCGACCGGCGCGGCCGGCGCAGTAGCGGTTCTGCTCGCCCCGGCTCGCAACACGCTGGTCCGGCCCAAGGTGTACCCGCCGTTCCGTGACGTGTCGGGTGAGGAGCCGCGCATTGGCGTGTTTATCTGCAACTGCGGCATCAACATCGGCGGCGTGGTGAAGGTGCCGAGCGTGGTGGAGTACGCCCGCACGCTGCCGAACGTGGTTTTTGTCGACGAGAACCTTTTTACCTGCTCTCAGGACACGCAGCAGAAGATCCGTACCGCTATCGAGGAACACAGGCTCAACCGCGTCGTTGTCGCGTCCTGCACGCCGCGGACGCACGAGCCGCTGTTCCAGGAAACGCTGGCCGAGGCCGGCCTGAACCCGTACTTGTTCGCGATGGCCAACATCCGTGACCAGTGCTCGTGGGTCCACATGCAGGAGCCGGACGAGGCGACCGAGAAATCGAAGGAGCTGGTTAGGATGGCGGTGGCCAACTCGCGACTGCTCCGTCCGCTCTCGTCATCGCCGCAGGCGATCGTTCAGAAGGCGCTTGTCATCGGTGGCGGGCTGGCCGGGATGACCTCGGCAATCGCGGTTGCCGACCAGGGATTTGAAACCTTCCTTGTCGAGAAGGGTGACCGACTGGGCGGCAACCTGCTCAACCTGAGATACACCGAGACCGGCGATGACTTGGTCAGCTACGTGGCACGGCTGGAGCAGCGGCTGAGGGCCCACCCGTTGGTGAAGGTCTTCACCGGCGCCGAGTTGACTGCTGTCACGGGCTACGTTGGTAACTACAAAACGACGGTCCAGAGGGAAGGACAAAGGACGAAGAACGAAGGGCAGAGCCAGGACGGATCCGAGGTCATCGAACATGGCGTCTTCATCGTCGCCACCGGTGCGGAGGAGTACCGGCCGACCGAATTCCTCTACGGCAAGGACCCACGTGTCCTTACCCAGACTGAGTTTGAGCAAGTCCTCTCCGGTTCACCTTCACTTGATCCCTCGACCCCTCGACCTCTTGATCCCTCTTCTCTCAAGCACGTAGTGATGGTCCAGTGTGTCGGGTCGCGGGAGAAAGAGCATCCATGGTGTTCGCGCATTTGCTGCACCGAGGCGGTGAAGAACGCGCTCAAACTGAAGAGCATCAGCCCGAAGGCGAATGTCTATGTTCTATATCGGGACATGCGTACCTACGGGTTCAAGGAGAAGCTGTACCGCGACGCGCGCGAGGCAGGTGTGATGTTCGTCCGATTCGACCCGGAGACGAAGCCGGAGGTGACGAGCGCCGACGGCCGGCTGCACGTGTCGGTGTACGACCCGGTACTGCAGCGCCGGCTCGGCATCAACGCCGACCTGCTGGTGCTGTCGGCCGGCGTGGTCCCGGCGAAGTCGAACCACGACATCGGGCAACTGCTCAAGGTCCCGCTCAACGAGGACGGTTTCTTCCTCGAAGCGCATATGAAACTCAGGCCGGTGGATTTCACGACCCGCGGCGTGTTCATGGCCGGCATGGCGCACAGCCCGCGCCGGATACCCGAGACCGTGGCTCAGGCGTACGCGGCCGCGGCGCGCGCCTGCTCGATAATCTCGCACAAGGAGCTTTCGACCGAGGCGGTCGTGGCCGAGGTGAACCCGCGTTGGTGTACGGGCTGCGGCATGTGCGAGGAGATTTGTCAGTACGAGGCGGTGCGGCTCAACCCCGTGACCGGTAAGTCCGAGGTGACGGCGGTGCTGTGCCAGGGCTGCGGCGCGTGCGCGGCCGCCTGTCCGTCGGAGGCGATAAAGCTCAAGGGCTTCGAGGCGAAGAATGTCATTTCGATGGTCGACGCGGCATTGGAAGGGTGTGGAATAGATGGCTAATTACGAACCTAAGATTGTTGGATTTCTCTGCAACTGGTGCACTTATGCGGGGGCGGACCTCGCCGGCACGTCACGTATGCAGTACCCGCCGAATATGCGACCGATACGGGTGATGTGCTCGGGTGCAGTCGACTCGGTGTACGTCCTGCGCGCCCTGCTCGAGGGCGCGGACGGTGTGTTTATTGGTGGCTGTCACCCCGGCGACTGCCACTACGTCTCGGGCAACTACAAGGCGCGGCGCCGGATGGTGCTGTTCAACTCGGTGATGCAGTCGCTCGGCCTCGAGTCCGACCGCGTCTGGCTGCGCTGGATTTCCGCGGCCGAGGGCCGGAAGTTCGCCGATACGGTTACCGAGATGACCGTCCACCTCCGCGAGAAGGGGCCGAGTGCCTTCAAAGAGAAGTGGGAAGTGTGAGGGAGCGATGAAGGGAACACTTAAGGTAGACGCGAAGAACCCCGAGGCGGCAATCCGCGGCCTGTTCGCGAAGTGGTTGAAGGACAGCAGGCTCTCCGCGATTCTCACGCCGGCGTATTCGGCAGCAGGCACCGCCACGATGGCGCTTGTCTCCGACCCGGAGAAGCTGGCCGAGGCCGCGCCGCTGATGCCGGCGATGGGCGTCAACTCGGCGTCAATCGTGGCCGAGATTGCCCGCGAGGCTTCCCCGAATGCGAAAGTCGGGTTGTTCCTGCGGCCGTGCGAGCTGCGGGCTGTAGTCGAGTTGATGAAGCTGAAGCAAGTAGTGCCCGACAGCCTCGTGCTCATCGGCGTTGACTGCCCGGGTACGTACAAGGCGGCCGGGTTCCGCGACGTGCGCGGCAAGGACGCGGATTTCGACAACAAGCACGCGCTCGAACAGGCGGGCTATGCCGACAACGTGAACTTCCGGATGGGCTGCCAGCTCTGCGAGTATCCGAAGCCGCTCGTCTTCGACCTGAATGTCGGGTTCATCGGGATGGACGTCGACAAGGAGCTCTGGCTCGAGGCCGCCACTGACAAGGGCAAGGCGCTGCTCGAGGGAGTCGAACTGAAGGCGCAGGACGAACCGGAGAAGCGGAAGAAGGCGCTGGAGGGCCTGAGCGCCGGCCGGAAGGCGAAGACGGCCGCCCGTATCGAGGAACTGGACAAGGCAATGCTGGGACCGGACAAGCTCGTCGCGTACTTCGCTGACTGCCTCAACTGCCATAACTGCATGAAGGTCTGCCCGGTCTGCTATTGCCGAGAGTGCTTCTTCGATTCCGACACGTTCCAGCGCGACATCGGCGAGCACGTCCGTGTCTCCCTGCGCAAAGGCGCGACCCGGATGCCGTCCGAGACTCTTCTGTTCCATCTGACCCGTATGAACCATATGATGGCTTCGTGTGTGCAGTGCGGCATCTGCGAGGACTCGTGCCCGGTGACCATTGGCCTTGCTACTTTGTTCAAGAAGGTCTCGCAGAACGCACAGAAGGAGTTCGACTACGTGTCCGGGCGTAACCTGGATGAACCGCTGCCGCTGGCGACGTTCCGCGAGTCCGAATTCCTCAAGGTAGGGGAAGAATAGGGATGGAAGAGACAAAGGGACAAAGGGACAAAGTGGCTGGGAGTCCGACTTCTTCACTAGGTCCCTTGATTCCTCGATCCCTTGATCCCTCTTCCGCAGAACTGCTCGTCAACGACCTCGACACTGAGTTCAAGACCCGGCTGGCTGAGAAGTACGGCGACACTGGGTTCATGCACTGCTTTTCCTGCGGGTCGTGTTCGGCATCCTGCCCGGTGCGGAAGCTTGATGAGAAGTACAACCCGAGGCGCATCATCCGGA
Source organism: uncultured bacterium (assembly GCA_964610135.1). Lineage (GTDB taxonomy): Bacteria > Hydrothermota > Tepidihabitantia > Tepidihabitantales > Tepidihabitantaceae > UBA2258. The sequence continues at coordinate 19,593 of CAZSUX010000002.1, forward strand.
TGGCGATACTCGGTATGAAGGATGAAGTCTACAAGTCCGAGTTCGTCTGGATGTGCTCCTACCACACGACCTGCCTGAACCGCTGCCCCCAGAAGGTGAACATCGGCGAGGTGGCCGATGCGGTCTCGCGCATGGCGGAAGAGGAGCGCAAGCGGCCGGCTTCCCACAAGGGCAAGGTGACGCAGGCGGAGCGGGACCGGGACTTCAAGCAGCAGGTGATGAAGGCGGCCAGCAGCGTTTCGGCCTGTTTCACCTGCGGTTCCTGCACCGCGGTCTGCCCGGAGACGCTGTTCGACCCGGAGAAGGACCCGCGGCGGTTCATCCGCAAGGTCAACCTCGGGTTGCGGGACGAGGCGCTGGCCGACGAATTCAAGGATATCTGCGCGATTCACTACCGCTGCATCTCGCGCTGCCCGCAGGGAGTGCAGATCAGCAAGATCATGAATGCCATCAAGCAGTGCGCAGTGGAAGATGGCCACAGCTACCCGGCGTCACTGGCGGCGCTTGAGAAAGCGGACCGGTCGAAGTCAGGTGCTAGAAGCTAGAGCAAGCACGTGACAGACGAAGCCAAAAGCCAAGAGCCAAAAGCCAAAAGTCAAAGCAGCGGACCGGCTGACTTACGTGACAGGCTGCTTGATTTCGCTGCGAGTTGCTTGAAGCTTGGCGGTCGGCTGACGCGGACGACCCCGGGCCGGTATGTGGCCGGGCAGTTGATGCGTTCCAGCGCTTCTGCCGGGGCGAACTACATGGAGGCACGCGGCGCGGAGAGCCGCGCCGATTTCGTCCACAAGCTCCAGGTGGCACTCAAGGAAGCCAAGGAATCCCAGTACTGGCTCGCTCTCGTCGTCCGAGCGGAACTACTCAATCCCGGCTTTGTTCAGGTTCTGGCCGACGAAGCAGACGCTTTGGTTCGAATCCTCGCGAAGTCGGTCGTTACCGCCAAAGGACACAGATGACGGTTTTGCGTCTTGGCTTTTGGCCTTTGGCTTTTAACTTGACTCCGGAGTTCCATCATGCCTGAGCCTTCGACTGGCAAGATCGGTGCTGTATTGGTTGTCGGCGGAGGAATCGGTGGCGTGCAGTCTGCGCTCGACCTGGCCGATTCCGGCTACAAGGTCTATCTGGTTGACCGTGCACCAGCCATCGGCGGCATCATGGCGATGCTCGACAAGACCTTCCCGACCAACGACTGCTCCATGTGCATCCTCTCACCCAAGCTGGTCGCTGCCGGACGGCACAAGGACATCGAACTGATGACCCTGACCGAGGTGCTGGGAGTCGAGGGAGAGCCGGGCAACTTCAAGGTTCGGCTCAAGCGCCATGCCCGCTCAGTCGACCTGTCGAAATGCACCGGCTGCGGCGACTGCTTGACCAAGTGTCCGGTCAAAGACCTGCCGAACGAGTTTGAGGGCGGACTTTCGAATCGCCGCGCCATCTACCGTCTCTACGCGCAGGCAGTGCCGAACGCGCCGATGATTGACCGCGAGCATTGCCTGAAGTTCACCAAGGACAAGTGCGGTGCCTGCCAGAAGACGTGCAAGGCCGGCGCCATCGACTACGCTCAGCAGGATGAGGAGTTCACGGTCGAGGTCGGCTCAGTCGTGGTCGCCGCCGGCTCGAAGATAGCGCCGACCGCACTCCGGCCCGAGTACGGCCACGGCCGATACCCCAACGTCGTGTCCAGCCTCCAGTTCGAGCGGATCCTGTCTGCGTCCGGGCCATACGGCGGTCACGTCAAACGTCCGTCCGACGGCAAGGCGCCGAAGAAGGTCGCGTGGCTGCAGTGCGTCGGGTCGCGTGACGACTCAGTCGAGCGCGGTTATTGCTCGGCGATGTGCTGCATGTACGCAGTCAAAGAGGCGGTCATTACGAAGGAACACTCGAGCAATGTCGAGCCGACCGTCTTCTACATGGACATGCGTTCGTACGGCAAGGACTTCGACAAGTACGTCGACCGGGCCGAGCAGCAGTATGGAGTCCGTCTGGTCCGCGCTCGCGTCCCGGAAATCCGCGAGGACCCGGGTACGCACAACCTCACACTCCGCTACGCCTCGGACGGAGGCAGCTTTGCCGAGGAGTTTGAAATGGTCGTGCTCTCCTGCGGCTTCGTGCCGCCGCCCGAACTCGTGGACCTGGGCAAACGGCTCGACTTCGAGCTGGACAGATACGGGTTCGCCGCCACCGACGATTGGGCGCCCGCTCGGACGAGCCGCCCCGGCGTCAGTGTGGCCGGCAGTTTTGCCCAGCCGATGGCTATCCCGGAGACTGTGACCGGCGCGTCGGGAGCGGCCGCTGCGGCCGAGGAGATTCTCGCGGCTGAGCGCGGCCGTTTGGTCGCAGTCAAGGAGATGGCGGCTGAGACCGACGTGCGCGGGGAGGCGCCGAGGATAGGCGTGTTCGTCTGCCACTGCGGCATCAACATCGGCGGAGTCGTGCGCGTCCCGGAAGTCGTCGAGTTCGCCCGGACCCTGCCTCACGTGGCCTATGCCGAGGAGAACCTGTACTCATGCTCGGGCGACACCCAGGACAAGATCAGGGACCGGATCCGCGAGCACCGGCTCAACCGGGTAGTGGTTGCTTCCTGCTCGCCTCGGACTCACGAGCCGCTGTTCCAGGCCACGGTCGCCGAGGCGGGTCTGAACCCGCACCTGTTCGCGATGACCAACATCCGCGACCAGTGCTCGTGGGTGCACATGAAGGAGCCGGACAAGGCGACTGAGAAGTCCAAGGACCTGGTGAAGATGGCGGTCGCACGGGCCATGCGCCTGAAGGCGCTGCCCAAGGTCAAACTGCCCGTGACCAGAGCTGGATTGGTCGTCGGTGGCGGCATCGCCGGCATGACGGCGGCTCTGTCTTTGGCCGGAGAGGGATTCGATGCATTCCTGGTCGAGCAGGACAAAGAACTCGGCGGGAATGCCCGCAGCATCGCCCGTACCGTCGAGGGCGACGACGTGCAGAAGCGTTTGAAGGAACTGGCGGACAAGGTCACCAGCCATCCTCGCATCAAGACGTTCCTCAATGCGCGCATCAAGGCGATAGACGGCTTTGTCGGCAACTACCAGACCACGCTTGAGGGTGAGGGCACCGTCCTGAAGCACGGAGTCGTGGTGGTGGCGACGGGCGCGCAATACCGCACACCGACCGAGTACTGCTACGGCCAGAGTTCTCGCATCGTGAGCCAGAAGGAACTGGAAGAGATGATCGAGGGGTCCAAGGGTCCACGGGTTGGCCTCAGCGGCCTCCGTCAGACGGCGCAGGGGGCCAGGCCTTCGGAGTCACCCGAACCCCGGAACCCCCGAACCCTGGAACCCACCTCGCTTCGCTCGGTGGTCATGATCCAGTGCGTTGGGTCGCGCGAGGCTGACCGGCCCTACTGCTCGCGCATCTGCTGCACCGAAGCAGTGAAGAACGCGCTGGCAATCAAGGAACTGAACCCCGAGACCGACGTCTGCGTCCTCTATCGCGACATCCGTACCTACGGCATGCGTGAGGAGTACTATCGGCAGGCGCGCGAGAAAGGTGTCGTCTTCATTCGCTTTGCGCCGGAGACCAAGCCCGATGTACGGGTCGTCGACGGCCGGCCGATTGTCACTGTCAACGACCCGATACTGGGCCGGGAAATCGAACTTCAGCCGGATATCCTCGCGCTGTCGTCCGGAATCGTGCCGCAGTCCGGCTCCGAGGGACTGGCCCAGATGCTCAAGGTACCGTTGAACAGCGATGGGTTTTTCCTCGAGGCCCATATGAAGCTGCGGCCGGTGGATTTCGCCACCGACGGTGTGTTCATGGCCGGGCTGTGCCACTTCCCCAAGTTCATCGACGAGGCTACTGCCCAGGCCCAGGCTGCTGCCAGCCGGGCCGCCACGATACTGTCCCGCGACACGCTCGATGCGGAAGCAACGGTAGCCAACGTGGACCCGGCCAAGTGCTCGGCCTGTCACATGTGCGAAGGGCTCTGTGCCTACCATGCCATCGAAGTGAAGGTCGTGAACGAACGCACCGGCAAGCAGGCCGCGGTCGTCAACGAAGCGATGTGCAAAGGCTGCGGCGCCTGCGCCGCCAACTGCCGCTCGCTGGCCATCGATATCCGCGGCTTCCAGTCCGATAACATCAGCCGCGAAATCGCGGCGCTGCTGGACTAAACGATGGGAGAATCGCACATGCCGGAAACTGCTGCGGCCGAGAAGGCAGTCGGCGGCGAATTCGAACCCAAGATCGTGGCTTTTCTCTGCAACTGGTGTTCGTATGCCGGCGCCGACCTTGCCGGCATATCGCGCATCCAGTACCCGCCCAGCATCCGGGTCATTCGCGTTCCGTGCTCCGGTCGGGTTGACCCCTTCTATATCCTCAAGGCGCTGCAGAACGGCGCGGATGGCGTGCTCATCTCCGGCTGCCATCCCGGCGACTGCCACTACCTGACCGGAAACTATGTCGCCCGGCGCCGGTTCGCAGTCCTCAACGACCTGCTGGAGTTCGCCGGCATCGACCAGGGCCGGGTTAGCTTCTCCTGGGTTTCTGCTGCCGAAGGTGAACGGTTCGCGGAGGTCGTGCGCGACGTCACCGAGAAGGTCCGCCAACTCGGGCCGAACAAGAAGCTGCTGAGGGAGCCAATCGCGTGAGCCGCGAAGACCAACTCCGCAAGCGGGCCACGGAGTTGCTGGCGGGCAAGGAAGTCGTGATGGTTCTCGGCTATCGTGCGGGCAAGCGTCCCGGCACGGCCACACCCGCATTCGTCACCCGGCCGGAAGACGTCGATACGCTCATCTTCGACGACCGCTGCGGCCCCAACCTCGCCGCCTACCTTCCGCGCGTCAAGCACCGGGGCAAGATTGCCATCGTTGCCAAAGGCTGTGATTCGCGCTCAATCGTCTCCCTGCTCAAGGAGAAACAGGTTGACCGCGGGCAACTAGTGATTCTCGGAGTCGGCTGTGAAGGCGTGAAAGAGAACGGCCGCCTCAGCGATTCCTGCACGACCTGCGCTCACCCGAACCCGGTAATCTGCGACGAGATGATAGGGGAGAAGGTGGCCGAGCGCGAGCCCGCTCCCAACCCGCTGGCCGACTTTGAGAAGCTCTCGCCGGACCAGCGCTGGCAGGCATTGATGGACGACGTCTCGCGCTGCATCCGCTGCTATGCCTGCCGCCAGGTCTGCCCGAACTGCTATTGCCCTACCTGCTTTGTCGACGCCAACAGCCCGCAGTGGGTCGGCAAGACCACAGCCGGTTCGGACAACATGATGTTCCATCTGATGCGGGCGATGCACATGGCCGGTCGCTGCGTGGAGTGCGGTTCCTGCAGTCGCGGGTGCCCGATGGGTATCGACCTGATGAAGTTCAACCGTAAGGTGGCACATGTCGTGAAGGAGCGGTTCGGCGCTGTCGCGGGGTTGAATCCCGACGAACCACCGGCGCTTGCTGCCTTCGACCCGAACGACAAACAGGAGTTCATACGCTGACCATTGTAGATTGCGGATTGCAGATGGCAGATGGCAGAGTTCGGCGGCCGGCGTCTGGCGTTTGGAGCTACCCATGACCCAACGCATCGTGACCGCCGCCGACCTCGACAGACTCGTGGCCGGCTGGACCAAGAGTGCCGTGGTCTACGCCCCGGTCAAGGTCAAAGACTGGACCGAGTTCCGCCGGGTTTCGTCATTGGCCGAAGCCGACTTCACCCAGGTGAACACCAAACTTTCCGCCCGGGGTCTTCTGTTCCCGCAGTGCGAGACCATGTTCCGGTTTGAGACAAGCCGGCCGGACAAGGCGGAGGAAGCCGACCAGCCTGAGGCGCAGGTCATCCTTGGCGTCCGTCCCTGCGACGCCGCGGGTATCGCCGTGCTCGACAAGTTCTTTGCCGGCCAGGGTGAGACCGATACCTTCTACCGGCGACGCCGTGAGAAGACGACGCTGGTTGGCCTAGCCTGCTCCGCTCCGGCCGACACCTGCTTCTGCTCTGCGGTCGGCGGCTCGCCGGCCGGAACGCGCGGGCTCGACCTCCTGCTCACCGACCTTGGCGGCCGTTACCTGGCCGAGCCGCTTACCGACAACGGCGAGGCGGCAGTGAAGGACTTGCCTGAGGCCGCTTCTGCCGACCTCGCGAAGAAGAAGGAAATCGCTGACAAAGCCGCCGCTGCCATGGCCCAGCGCATCGATACCGGCAAGCTCAAGCAGTTGCTTGACTCGGCCGACAGCCATCCGGTGTGGGAAGACCTCAGTCTCGCCTGCGTCAATTGCGGTGCCTGCACCTTCGTCTGTCCCACCTGCCACTGCTTCGACATCACGGACGAGACGCGCAAAGGCAAAGGCGCCCGCCTTCGTGTCTGGGACACCTGCCAGTTCTGTCTCTACTCGCAGCACGCCTCCGGCCATAACCCGCGCCAGACCCATGTCTCTCGTTTCCGCAACCGGGCGATGGACAAGTTCAAGTACACTGTCGATATGATTGGCGAAGTCTCGTGCGTCGGCTGCGGACGATGCGTTCGCGAGTGCCCGGAATCTATCGACATTCGCGAGACAGTCGAGACACTGATGACCGTGCTGCCGGAGAAATAGATGGCGCGAAATCCATACGAGCCGATTTCAGTCAGAGTTGAGAAGGTCACCGTCGAGAACGAGGCAAAGGACCTCAAGACCTTCGACCTTGCATTCACTGATCCCGAAGCGCGCAAGGCGTTCGACTTCACTCCCGGCCAGTTCGGGTTCCTCTCAATGATGGGCGTTGGCGAGGCGCCGTTCGGCATCGCCTCGGCCCCATCCGAGGAACTGGTCAAGTACACGGTCAAGCGTGTCGGCAGCTTTACGACTTCGCTCCACGAACTTGAGCCGGGCGCGGCCATCGGTATGCGCGGCCCCTGGGGTAACTCCTACCCGTTCGACCGGATGAAGGGGAAGGACATCGTCATCGTCTCCGGCGGCTTCTCGTTCACGACGCTGCGCTCGACCATTGTCTACCTCCTCGACCCAGCCCGCCGGTCCCAGTTCGGCAAGGTCACCGTGGTCTACGGTGCCCGTTCAGCGGGTGAGTTGCTCTACAAGGACGAGATCAAAGCGTGGGAGCTGAGTCCGGACCTTGCCCTGCATCTCTGCGTGGACCGGCTCGCCGGCGCATCCTGGCCCAAGACCGAAGGCCTTGTTCCGAACGTGCTCCAGCAGGTCGCGCCGTCGGCTGCGAATGCGGTTGCGCTCGTCTGCGGCCCGCCCGTCATGATTCGCTTCACCCATCCGGTTCTGGAGAAGCTCGGGTTCAAGCCTGAAGACGTTTTCCTTTCGCTTGAGAATCGAATGAAGTGCGGCATCGGCAAGTGCGGCCACTGCAACATCGGTCCCAAGTACGTCTGCAAAGACGGACCGGTTTTCAGCTACCAGGAGCTGCTCCGACTCCCGCCGGAGTACTAGCCCTCCTGCGATGTTGACCGGCGCGCACTGGACAACCGCAAGGCTCGGTGATTGTCATCCCGGTGACTGTTGCTACAAGCGCATCGAGGTGCTTCGGGCGCTGATGAAGCAGCTCGGGGTCGAGGAGGCCCGGCTGCGCCTCGAGTGGATTCCGGTGGCCGAGGGCGTGGAGTTCGCCCGGGTCGTGCGCGACTACACCGAAGAGATACGGAAGCTGGGCCCGCTCGAGCTGAGGCGGGTCGCGATCGAGGACGAGACCTAGGACGCATGGAGGTAATGTGGCCGAGAAGCTGAAGTTCGGATTCTACTGGGCCGCCTCCTGCGGCGGCTGCGAAATCGCGGTGCTCGACACCAACGAGAAGATCCTCGACGTGGTGGCGGGCGCCGACATCCTGTTCTGGCCGGTGGCGATGGACACCAAGTACGACGACGTCCGGGCGATGCCGGACGGGCACATGGACGTTTGCTTCTTCAACGGGTCGATCCGGAACTCTGAAGCGAAGGAGATCGCGCACCTGCTGCGCAGGAAGTCGAAGGTGCTCGTGGCGTTCGGCTCCTGCGCCCACCACGGGTGCATCCCGGGTCTCGCCAACCTGCACAATCGGGAAGAGGTGTTCGCCACCGTCTACCACAATGAGCCGGCGCTCGACGACTCGGCCGGGACCGAGCCGCAGACGAAGTTCCAGGCGCCGGAGGGTGAACTCACGCTGCCGAAGTTCTTCAACCACGTCTACCCGCTCGACCAGGTGGTCGACGTCGACTACTACCTGCCGGGCTGCCCGCCGCCGGTGCCGCTCATCCTCAACGCGGTGACCGCCATCTTCAAGGGCGAGCTGCCGCCCAAGGGCACGGTGCTCGCCCCGGTCAAGGCGCTGTGCGACGACTGCGTGCGCAACAAGCACGAGGCGAAGAAGATGCCGGACGTGAAGCGGACCTGGGAAATCAAGGCCGACCCGGAGAAGTGCTTCCTCGAGCAGGGCATCATTTGCATGGGCCCGGTGACGCGCTCGGGCTGCGAGACGCGGTGCATCAACGGCAATTCGCCGTGCACCGGGTGCATGGGTCCTACGCCCGAGGTTACGGACCAGGGCGCCAAGATGATATCGGCGCTCGGCTCGATCCTGGCGGTCGATGGCGAGAAGGAACTGGGTGACGAGGCGACGCAGGAACTGATGGCCAAGATCAAAGACCCGGTCGGTACCTTCTACATGTACGGCCTGGCGAGCGCAATCATCAAACACAAGCGAGGCAAGTAATGGCGAACCGCATCACGATTGACCCGATCACGCGCCTCGAAGGCCACGGCAAGATCGAGATATTCCTCAACGACAAAGGCGAGGTCGAAAACGCCTACCTGCAGGTCCCGGAGCTGCGCGGGTTCGAGCAGTTTTGCGTCGGGCGCAAGGCAGAGGACATGCCTCAGCTTACGAGCCGGATCTGCGGGGTGTGCCCGGTCGCGCACCACTTCGCCGCAACCAAGGCGCTCGACGCGGCGTTCGGGGTCGAACCAACCGAGACTGCGCGCAAGCTTCGCGAGTTGTTATACCACGGCTACATCATCTACGACCACATCCTGCACTTCTACTTCCTGGGCGGCCCGGACTTCGTGGTGGGGCCGGACGCGCCCAAGGAGAAGCGCAACATCCTCGGCGTCATTGAGAAGGTCGGGCTCGACATCGCGAAAGAAGTCATCAAGCACCGGGCCTACGGCCAGAAGATCTCCGAGATCCTCGGCGGCAAGCCGACCCACCCCGTGTCCGGGATTCCCGGCGGCCAGACCAAGGGGCTGAACGAAGAGGAGCGCAAGAGCATCGAGGAGATGGCGACTTCGTGCGTCGGCTTCGCCGAGTTTTCGCTCAAGCTGTTCGCCGACGTCGTGCTCAAGAACGAGGCCTACATGGGCCTCGTGACGAACCCGAACCTCGGGCTCGACACCTACAACATGGGGCTGGTCGACGCGAACAACCGCGTGAACTTCTACGACGGCAACGTCCGGGTGACCGGCCAGGACGACAAGGAGTTCGTCAAGTTTGCGCAGCACGAGTACCTCGACCACATCCGCGAGCACGTACTCGAGTGGTCCTACGTCAAGGTCCCGTACCTCAAGGCGGTCGGCTACAAGGGCCTCGTCGACGGCAAGGACTCGGGCATCTACCGGGTCGGCCCGCTCGGGCGCCTCAACGCGGCCGAGGGCATGGCGACGCCGAAGGCGAACGAGCACTACCAGCAGATGTTCGATACCTTCAAGACCCGGCCGGTGAACGCGACGCTCGCGTTCCACTGGGCGCGGCTGATCGAACTGCTCTACGCCAGCGAGTACGCGCTCGAACTGTCCAAGGACCCGCAGATCACCGACCCGGACATCCGGAACATGGACTACAACATGCAGGAAGAGGGCATCGGCATCGTCGAGGCGGCGCGGGGTACGCTTATCCACCACTACTGGGTGGACGAAGAGCGGCTGATGAAGAAGGTGAACCTGATCGTCGCGACGACCAACAACATGGGGCCGATCTGCATGTCGGTCCGGAACGCGGCGAAGGAGCTTATCCACGACGGCAAGGCGGACGACGGATTGCTGAACACGGTCGAGATGTTCTTCCGGGCCTATGACCCGTGCTTCGCCTGCGCGAGCCATGTGGTGGGACAGGTGCCGCTCGAGGTGAACATCCGCAACGCGGACGGCTCGCTGCACGAGCGGCTGTCGAACCACGGCTAGCCCGCCGCCAAGGTAATCCTGCTCGACTAGCAGTACCTCAGACTCTTGCCGCCCCGGCCTTAGGGCCGGGGCGGCTGCTTTCTGACCTCGCAGCGAGGGTCTGCCCCTGCGTTCTTGTCACCGTACGGTGACAGCGTGTAACCGTACGGTTACACTTTCGGCGGCCCGATTTGCCTAAGTTTCGCATTCTCAACCCGTGAATCTCTGGCATGAACGGTGCGTTCGGCGAGCCGATGATAGCGGCTGCCATGTTGCCCGGTCAGTACAACGTGACGCCCGATGGCGAACAACAGCCAATCCCGGTGCATCACGGCTGTGCGCGTGGCGCGGCAACGGCCACAATGTCGCACCCGGTGAAGTGGGCTGCTGACAAGAGGTTGTTTACTCACCTCGTCCGTCTGACGCAGACACGTGAATAGCGGTGGAAAGACAGGGCGCTCACAAGCCACGCATTCTCGTTCAGATATGGTCGCATGTGTGGCGAACGGCCGGTGGCACGAGAGGTGTGGGACAAAGCGGCGCTGTGGGTAGTCGGGGCCGACACCGAAGACCCCGATTATGGACCGGACGGGACCCTGTGGCGGTACGATACCATCTTCGGGTGGGATGATTTCGAGATCAACGACGACACTTCCGACGAAGATTTCGAGTTCTTCCTCGATAGCGGTGCCTGCATTACCTACGCGCCGAACCTGGGGTACAGCGCAGTGAATCAGGTTGACGGCTACATATACTGCCTGCCCGGCCTTAGCAAGGAATCCTGGCGCTTCTCGATTGAGCCCGATGCGGACATCGTGCCCTCGGGCATCTTCCCGCCGAATGGCTCGACCATCGCGGACAAGACGCCGCTGTTCCAGTGGACCGGCGGGGCGGCTGTGTATCGGCTGCAGGTCTCGATCGATCCGAGCTTCAGCATGGGCTCGTGCGTGATAGACGAGATCGTCTCTGGGACGGAATACCAGACCCCTGGCAAACTCGCCAACACTCTGTACTACTGGCGCACCGGCACTCCCGGGGGCGGCGGCAACTGGAACTTCGCCGATCCGCTCAGCTTCACGGAAGACGGCGAGTGGAAGAAGCTCGACAAGATCGACGAAAAAGTCTACGCAGGTGCGGCAATGGCGTATTACGCGGGGCATCCGGTATACCAGGACGCTAAACCACGCGTTTACGCGGCAACGGGCGGCAACGACCCAGGGAATGGCTTCTTTAGCATCGCCCTCCATAAGGATTCCAATTGGGTCGAGGAGCCGGTTCTCCCTGACCAAAGGTGCGCGTGGCCCGGTACGTCTCTGACCTCCAGTCCAACCGGAGGCGTTGGGTGGTGTTTGGTGGCCGTGTTCGGTGGATCTCAGCAGTACACCGGCCAGCAATATGGCTACGAGCCCGGGGGCCAAGGCCGAGGATGGTTCAGGTACAGCGACTCAGTGGTTGACCCGCTACCGCAGTACATCGGCCCCGGTGGTACATGTGTCCTGGGCCCGAGTCCCTGGACGTACTTAGTAACCGGCGCGAAGATGTATCCTTACGAGGAAACCCTACTACTTCTACGCAATAGACCCCAAGTACAAGAAAGCCAAGAAGCCCAAGGAAGGTTCGCAGGCTGGTGATGTTCATACCGGAAGCCTGCGGGCGCAGGTCATCGCCTCACACGACGGTATAGAGGTCGAGTATCAGTTGCCTGCCGCCGCTTGCGTGCGCGCGACCTTGCACGACGCGGTCGGAAGGCGGCTTGGTGTGCTCGATGTCGGTAGCCAGCAGCCCGGCACTCACCGGCTGAGCTGGACTCAGGACCGCGGAGGTCGAAATCTCGCCTCTGGGGCCTACTTCGTGCTCCTTGACATGGGCGTGGAGAAGGCTACGCTGAAGGCGATCATTCGCTAGGTCCGCTATTCGGAGGGGCGGACATTTCCGCCCCTCCGGGCTTGGAGCACTACGATGATTACAGTGAGGCTTCTTCTTCTCCTTCTCCTGTCCTCTGCCACGATGGCCCTTGCTTCCTTCGGGCCGAACGTCCGCATCGACCACAAGTTGCCCAGTCACAGTTGCGTCAATCCTGCGATTACCGTCGGCCCGGGCGCGCCTTCGAGTCAACCAATATACGTCGCGTTCGAGGACGACTCGATGATGGGTATCTTCTGTGTACATTCCGATGTCATGTTCCAGAGGTCAACCGATGGGGGCAGGACCTGGCTGCCCA
>CAZSUX010000003.1:0-30152 GCA_964610135.1 uncultured bacterium
CCTTCTTCTTCGTCCCCTCAATCACGCCCGGCTTCAGCGCGGCGACCGCGCCCGGCGTGAAGAACACAAATACCGTGTCGCCGCCCGCCGCCGCGGACGAGCCCAGCACAAACGTCGGGAACAGACTCTTCGGTTCGGACCCATTGCAGACAATGGCCACTTTGCTCATCACGACCTCCTTTGGGATTGTTTTGTAGGAGACAACCGCTCGAGCCTCGCCGCTGACGCAAACCGCCACCGCGACCCGAGCGTGCTGACTATCCTAACCTATCGAGACACGCCCAATCGTTGGTCAGGATAATAGAGTCTCACCGACTGGGTGTCAAGAAACCATCGCCGCGAAGGACGTGCCACAGCACATCGTGGCCCCCTGCCTGGGACCTGCGTGTCTGAAGTGCTACCCGCGTGGCTGGCAGTTCGTCAAGGTCGCGCGCGGGCAACAGGGGTATCGCCGGGTCGACATTCGGTGCGACCTCGGCCAGAACCTCGCGCGGGCTCCAGTTCCTTCGGTAGCAGTTCCTACGCTCGCAGTTGTACCAAAGCGATACGCGCTGGCCCTATCCGAAGAAATCCCGCCGGCCGCGGAGTCGACGTACCTCGAATGACTCAAACTCGATGGTGTCAACGACTCGCCGATAACTCCACGGCAGACCGCAGAGACATCACTCCGGTTCGGACGTCCATGTGTTTATGCTGTTGCCAAGGCAGCCCCACCTCAGCGCCTGCGGCCAGCACTCCGGCATGTCGTGCAAGTGCTTTGGTATCGCCACAGATGCCCCGAGTGACGCCAGTGCAAGCCTCCTCGGCGCGCCGGTCAACGACGATCAAACTGGCAGGTCATTCGGCGCCTCGCGCGGGCGAACCGCTGCGAGAATCGGAGGGTCGGGAATGGCCGGTGGGGCGGGCTAGTGCTGGAGAGCAGCGATGAGCGCGGCGGCGATGATGGGAACCTCGTCGCGGCGGAGGGTACGGAAGTCGAGCACGTACTCGCCCTTCTCGACCCGGCCGAACACCGGCGGCCGATTGAGGCGCATACGTCGGGCAAGCTCGTCCACGTGCATGGTTTGCGGCCGGACTGCGACCACGCGCGATTCAAGGCTCTCGGTCGCGAGCGACCCGCCGCCGATTTCGGAAAGGGCGGGCTTGACGGTGAACGTCGCTTCGCTGGTTGGGATGCGTGCCGAAGTCGCAGGAGGGGGACAGTCCCCGGCGCTCGGAGCGCCGCAATCCGGTACAGTCCCCGCGACTTCGGTGACTTCGCGGACGAGTTCTTCGGCCTCGCTCTGCATCTGGGCAGTGGTCTTGAGCAGCAACTGGAAGAGCGCGTGCTCTTTCACCACTCTCTCTTCGTCGAGGAAGAGCTCGAGCGTCCGCTCAAGCACGGCGTAGGTGAGCTTACCGCAGCGTAGTGCGCGGGTCAGCGGGTGCTTCTTCAGCAGGTCGATGTACTTCTTCTTGCCAACGATGATGCCGGCCTGCGACGCGGAGATCAGCTTGTCCCCGGAGAAGCAGATGACGTCGGCCCCGGCTTTGACCGAATCCTGCACCAGCGGTTCTCTGGGCAGCCCGTACTTCGACAGGTCCACGAGCGCCCCGGAACCGAGGTCGTCCACCACGAGGACTTTGGACTCGCGCGCGAGCGCGACCAGTTCCTCCAAGGTCACTTCCTTCGTGAACCCGGTAATCTTGTAGTTCGAGGTGTGGACCCGAAGCAGCAATGCGGTTTCGGGCGTGACGGCGTTCTTGTAGTCACGGAGGTGGGTCCGATTGGTCGTGCCGACCTCGACCATCTTACAGCCGCTCTGCTGCATCACATCGGGGATGCGGAACGCACCGCCTATTTCGATTAGCTGCCCGCGCGAGACAATCGCCTCTCTGCCCTTGGCCAGCCCGGAAAGGATGAGGAGAGTGGCCGCGCAGTTGTTGTTGACGACCATCGCCGCCTCGGCGCCGGTCAGTTCGCAAAGCAGCGGTTCGATGTGCCGGTAGCGGTTGCCGCGCCGACCTGTATCGAGGTCGATTTCGAGGCTGGAGAAATGCTCGCTCACGTCGGTGAGTGCTTCCTGAGCGGCCTTTGACAGCGGCGCGCGACCGAGCCCGGTGTGCAGGATGACGCCGAGGCCGTTGATTGCCCGGGTCAGGGTCGGCTTCCGCTCGTGTTCCAGCCGGCGAATCAGTTCATCAATCGAGAAGAGTTGATTCGGACCGCTTGGGACACGATCCGAAATCCCCGGCGGATTTCGGTCATGCCCCGCGCGTTGCGGCTGCTTCAGGCTCTGCCGCAGTTCTTCCAGGTACGCCCGGATCGCCCGCACCGCCATCCGGCGATGCACGCGGCCCAGTACCGGCTTCAGTTCCTCGCTCTCAAGCAGCTTGTCGACGGAAGGCAGTGAGCGAAGAGTGGCCCCGTGGTCCAGTGGTCCAGTGGTCAAGTGCCCGGCCGGGGATCCTCCACTGGACCTCTTGACCACTTGAGCACTAGACCGCTTCGCCTTCACTGATGCACCAGGGTCTCCCTGACGAAGGTAGCGCGGCGCTCGTCGCGCTCCGCCGCGCTCAGGCTTTCGCCCAGCATCACCTGCAGGTTCGCGGGCCGCACGAGAATCAGGAGCCGGGTCACCTGCTCCAAGTTGATTTCGTTCACGATGCCGAGCGCAACCCCGAGCCTGAGGCTGGCAATCAGGTTTATCGCCTCGTCCGACGACAGGACGCGCGCGCCCCGCAGCAGCCCGAGCGACCGGAATACTTTGTCCTCGACCTCGACCCGCAGCTTCTTCATCAGGTACTCGCGCGCCTTGCGCTCGTACAGGATCACCTGCCGGCTGATGTCGGCAATGGTCTCGATGATTTCCCATTCGGTCTGGCCGACCGTCTTCTGGTTGGAAATCTGGAAGAAGTTGCCCTTGGTCTCGCTCCCCTCGCCGTACAGGCCGCGCACCGCCAGCCCGATGTGCATTGCCCCGCGCAGCACCTTCTCGATCTCGCGGGTGATGACGAGCGCGGGCAAGTGTACGAGCACCGACGCCCGCATGGCGGTGCCGAGGTTGGTCGGGCAGGCGGTCAGGAACCCGAACTCCGGAGAGAACGCGTACTGGAGCTGTCCTTCCAGCTTCTCATCAAGCGCCGCTGCCGCGGTGAACGCCTCGGGGAAATCGAGGCCGGAAGCCATGACCTGGAACCGAAGGTGGTCTTCCTCGTTGACCATCAGGCTGACGGACTCGTCGTTGCTGACATAGAGCCCGCGTTTGGCCTTGGATGCTACGAAATCGGGCGACACCAGATGTCGCTCGACCAGGTAGTGACCGTACTGCTCGGTAAGCTGTCCATTGTCGAAGAACTGGCCGTTGTCGAGATAGCCGGAGTCGGAAAGCGCCCAGCGTACGATCTCAATCGTGCGCTCGTGGTCGCCCTGCCCTGAACGGTGGGCAAACGGCACGTCGACCAGGTTCCGGGCAAGGCGGACGCGGGTCGAAAGCACGACGTCGGCTTCCGGCCCGGTGGCCGCAAGCCACTTACCAACCGCGCTGCCAGTCATCTCAAGACCTTCCGGACAACTCAGAACTCAGAAACCAGATACCAGAATTCAGAATGTCCCGAACTTCTGCACTCTGGATTCTGGACTCCGGACTCTGGATTGTCATTCTTCCTCTGTCCGCCTCAACTGGTCACGCAGGGCGGCGGCTTTCTCGTAGTCCTCATCCTGGATTGCGCCGGACAGGGCATCGCGCAGCTTCTGGACGTTCATCTTGACCTGCGCCTGCTTCCGGCCGCCACTCGCGGTCCGGCCGACGTGCTGCACCGCGCCGTGAATCCGCCGGATCAACGGCGCCAATTTGTCATGGAAGGAAATGTAGCAGTCGGCGCAGCCCAGCCGTCCCTGCTGCTTAAACTCGGCGTACGACAGGCCGCAGTTCCCGCAGATCAGCTTCGAGTCGCCCTCGTCAACCCGGGTCTTCAGCTCGGCGATGATCTCCGCGACGCCGGCCTTGAGCTTTCCGACCTCGGTGAACCCGCGCTGGCGGGCGCACTCGGCGCAGACCGAAATCTCCGTGACCTTGCCGTCCTTGTCGAGCTGGCTGACCTTCATGGTCGCCTCGCTCTTGCCGCAGAGGTCACATTCCTTCATTGTGCAGCCTCCCGTCGGCAAGGTGGAGCCGGCGCGTCGCCCGGTCCGCCACTGCCAAGTTGTGGGTCACTATCAAAATCGTCATGTTCCTTTCACTGCTTAGCCGCACCATCAGGTCAACCAACGCCCCCGCCGATGTCGCGTCGAGGTTACCGGTGGGCTCGTCCGTAAGTATCACCGCCGGGTCATTCACCAGCGCCCGCGCCACTGCCGCCCGCGCCTGCTCGCCGCCCGAAAGCTGGGACGGCCGGTGAGTGAGTCGGGTAACGAACCCGATCTCCTCGAGCACCCGGTGCGCCCGCTCCAGCGCTTCGGCCCGGGCCACGCCGGCGACCAACAAGGGCATCGCCACATTCTCCAGAACCGTGAACTCGGACAGCAGGTGATGGAATTGAAACACGAACCCCACTTTCCGATTTCTCAGTTCATGGAGCTTGGATTCAGGGTAGCTGAAAACGTCCAGTGAATCAAGGAACACCCGGCCCCTGGTGGGCCGGTCCAGTGCGCCGAGCACATGCAGCAGCGTCGACTTGCCGGTACCGGACGGGCCGAGTATGGCCAGCAGCTCGCCGCGCTGCACCTCGAGGTCAACGCCCCGCAGGATTTCCAGCCGCTCGGGCCCGGTCTCGAATACGCGCCAGACATCCTGCGCCTGTAGAACAGGCGAGTGATCCAGTGGCCTAGTGGTCGAGTGGTCAAGTGCCGAATCTCCGCTCGGACACTGGTGCACTGGACCACTGGACCACTGCTTCTGCTCATTCATATCGGATCGCCTCCAGCGGCACCAGCCTCGCCGCCTTCAGCGCCGGGTAGACCGTGGCCGCGAACGTGATGACGATGGCCGCGATGCAGACGACCACAATATCCTGCGCCATCACCTGCACCGGCAGGTTCTTGATGAAGTACACATCGCCTGGGAGCGATACGAACCGGTACTTGTTCAAGAGCCAGCACGCGACGAGGCCGAAGCCCGCCCCCGCGACCGTGCCGATGATGCCGATGAAGCCACCGGCCAAGACAAAGATGCGCGTCACCGTCGAGGACTTGGCGCCCATCGCCTTCAGGATGCCGATTTCGCGGGTCTTACGGATGACCATCATCGTCAGCATGCCGATGATGTTGAACGCGGCAACCAGCACGATCAGCACCAGCACGATGAACGTCACAACCTTCTCCAATCGCAGCGCGGTGAAGAGATTGCGGTTCTGCATTATCCAATCGGTCGCCCGGTAGGGGTAGCCGAGCTGCCGCGTAATACGCCGCCCGATGCGGCCCGCAGCGTAGACGTCACGAACCCGGACCTCAAAACCGGTAACCATGTCCTCCATGCCGAGGAACTGCTGGATTCCGGTCAGTGAAAGGTAGATGAAGCTCGAGTTGTACTCGTACATGCCGCAGTCGAAGATGCCGTTCACGTGGAAGTACTTCGTGCGGGGCAGGAAGCCGAACGCCGTCTGAGTCCCGCCGAACGGCGAGGCGAGGTTCAGCCTGTCACCGACCGAGAGCCCGAGCATCCGCGCCAGTTCGACGCCGATGACCACGCCGCTTGAATCAAAGGCGAATTGCCCCTGAACGATGGTGCCCGAGATGCCGGTAATCTCACCCTCGTGCTCCGGGTCAACGCCGCGGATTATCACGCCCTCCACCCCGTTCTCGGTCCGTACCAGCGTCTTGGCGTAGATGAACGGCGCGACCGACACGACACCCGGGACCCGGGCAATCTCCTGCTGGATTGAATCGCCGCCGGCCGGGTAGGGAATCGGCGCGTACGAGTATTGGGCCACGACGACATGCGGCGTCGCGCCGAGAATCCGGTCCTTCAGTTCCTGGTGAAACCCGTTCTCAACTGAAAGTACGATGAGGATTGCCGCCACCCCGACGAACACGCCGCCCATGGCAATCGCGGTGATGCCGGAGATGACGCGCCTGCCCCGCCCGCGCAGGTACCGCCGGGCCATGAAGAGTTCAAAACGCACCGCAGACCCCTGATAGCCCAGAATTCAGAATCCAGATAGCAGAATCCAGAATCACGGCCTCGACTTCGCGGTAACCACGGACTTCACCACGATTCTGATCAACTCGTCCACCTCAGCCAATGGCTTCGACAGCAGATCGGCCGGCAGGAGTTTTGCCCGCGTAACCAGCTTCATCCAGTACTCAGTCTCGCGCAGTTCCTTGAGAACCACCTGCATCTTGTGCGCGAAGTCGGCTCTGCTTTCGGCGCCACAAGCCTCTTGGAAGTTCGCACCAGCTGAGGAAGCAGATCGCACCAGTTGCCCCACCATGAACCTACCGGTTGCCGAGCGCTGCAGACGTGGCGCCAATGCTACGACGTTGACCGCAAAGTCCAATAGCCTGTCGCTCAAGTCCTTCCGATAATCCACCATCCTCGCCGCGCCCGCCCCGCCGGCTCCGGCCGGGTCTCGGTTTCGGCGAATCAGGTCCGGCAATTCTGGATTCGGGTCTCTGGACTCTGGATTCTGGATTATCCGAATCCCCTGCTACTCTTTCTGCGGCCGGAGCTGCGGGAACAGTATGACGTCCCGGATGGTCTGCGAGTTGGTCAGCAGCATGGCGATGCGGTCGATACCGAGCCCGAGGCCGCCGGTCGGCGGCATGCCGAACTCAAGCGCGGTGCAGTAGTCCTCGTCCACCGTCGCAAACTCCTCGTTCAGAGCCACGCCTTCCTCGAACCGCTGCCGCTGCTCGGCCGGGTCGTTGAGTTCGGAGAACGCGTTGCCCAGTTCCATGCCGCAGACGACGGGCTCGAACCGCTCGACCAGCTCCGGGTTATCGCGGTGGCTCTTCGCCAGCGGTGTCGTCACCTTCGGATGGTCCATCACGAAAGTCGGGTCAATGATATGGTCCTGAATCAGCTCGGAGAAGAGCTTGTCCAGCAACTTGGCGCGCGAGATGTCGTCAGTCGTCTGCACGTTGAACCGCGCCGCAACCTTCTTGAGCATCGGCATCGAGAGCTTCATCGGGTCAGCCTCAATCCTCGCGGCCAGCGTGTCCACGAACTTCATCCGCTGCCATGGCTTGCCGAAGTCCACGATGTGGTCGCCGAACGGAATCTCGGTCTTGCCGCAGACCTCGGTCGCGAGGAACTTGAACAGCTCCTCGACCAGCGCCAGCACGTCATTGTAGTCGGCATAGGCCCAGTAGAGCTCCATCTGGGTGAACTCGGGGTTGTGCGTCCGGTCCAGTCCCTCATTGCGGAAGTCCTTGCCGATTTCAAAGACCTTCTCCAGCCCGCCGACAATCAGCCGCTTCAGGTAGAGCTCGTCGGATATCCGCATGAACATCTTCTGTTCGAGCACGTTGTAGAAGGTCTCAAACGGCCGCGCCGCGGCTCCGCCGTAGATTGGCTGCAGGATTGGAGTCTCGACCTCAGCGAATCCGCGCTCGGAAAGGAACCGACGCACGAGCCCGGTCACCTTGGTCCGATTCAGTAGCACCTGCCGCGTCTCCTGATTGACAATCAGGTCAACGTAGCGCTGCCGATAGCGCATCTCGACATCGGTCAGGCCATGGAACTTCTCCGGTAGCGGGTGGAGCGACTTCGTGAGCAGAACCAGCTCTTTCACGTTCACCGTAGCCTCGCCGGTCTTGGTGCGGAACATCTCGCCCCGCGCCCCGACGAAATCGCCGAGGTCCAGCAGGCTCAGGTTCGCGAACGCCTGCTCCCCCAGCGTATCCTTGCGCAGATAAAGCTGCAGCTTGCCCGTTTCATCCTGGATGTGACCAAACTGTGTCTTACCGTGCTCCCGCCGCGACATCAGCCTGCCCGCGACGCAGACAGCGAAAACGGGGACTGTCCCGCACGCCGAGTGCTCCGGGGGACTGTCCCCGATTTTCGCGGACTTCTCCGCCGCCTCGAATTCTGCTGTCGCCTTCGCGTTCGTGTGGGTCCGGTCCCACTTGTACGCGTAGGGGTTGACTCCGGCCTCGCGCAGCTTCGCGAGTTTAGCCAGCCTGATCTCGCGGTCGTGCCCGCTGGTGGGGACTGTCCCCGAATGGGGGCTGTCTCCAGAGCCCGGAGCCTGCCGTTGCTGCTCCTGTGGATTGTCGCTCATCGGGCAAGACTATATCCTTGGCAGAGGCGAAGTCAAAACCGACGACGGAACCCAGAAGCCGGGACGGGCGTTTGCCCACCATGTACCAAAACACCAAGATGATTCCGACGAGTTTGCTGCGGATACGTTGCGCCCGGAGTCTGTTGCGGTCTTCGGCAAGAGAGCTACTTGACTACCGATGCCGCGACGCGCGTTGTCAGGATAGGGAAGAGAGTATGCCGGCCGGTTCTCTAGAGTCTCTCCCACTCATCACGGGAGACGGCTGCCTGTCGCAATACACGCGCAAGGAACTCGCGCCCGATATCCGACTGGTGCGGGTTCGGCAGAACCACCGTGACGCTGCCCTTGTACATGAATTCGTGCCTACCACCCGAATATGGACCGCGGAAATCGAGTCGGCGCAAGCAGGCGATAAGGTCACGGCGCTTGACCGGGCCGAAGCTCGGCATCAGGCGACTTCAGCTACTTCGAGCCTGACGCCTCCGGCCTCGGGCAGCGGCAGGTTGCGCGATACCCGGAACAGAATCCAGTCTTCGAGCGTGCTCTCGAGCTCATCCCGGCAGGCCTCCAGCGCGGCGGCGCTGGCGTACACACCCTGGAAGCCCGGAATCTCACCGTAGTACGTTCGGTCCTCCGGCAGGATTTCGTACTTCGCCTTGCTCATCGCGGCGCGGATATAGGCAGTCAGCATGGAATCATTCTAGCGCGACTGGGGCTACCTGCCAAGTCGCGCGGTGCATTTTCCATCAAGTCGCCAATACACCAAGATGATTCCGGCTGGAGTTGCCTACGGATGCGCTGCGCTCGTGGGGTTGTTGCGGCCTGCGGTACGAGGGCCAGCCGACTCCCGATGCGACGGCGGGCGTTGGGCGAGTCGCGTGCGCTCGACTACTTCTCGTTGTGCCCGACTGCGATGAGCCAGCTCCGCGCCAGCACCGTTCGGAATCGGTTCGGACCGTCGTACTGAAAAAGCTCTTCGCAAACGCGCCATGGCAGGTCTTCACTCCAGAGTTGCAGGCCTTGGACTATTGACCTGTCGCCTCGTAGACCCAGGACGCTCCGCGCTTGGTTCCAACCCTCTTCATCTGGCTCCAAGATCCGATCCTCGTCGTCCCTGATCTGGTAGACCCTGCCGGTCGGCTGGAGAACTCGTCCACCGGCGCTATCGCATTCGCTGAGCAAACGGTTCACTAGACTCGAGTCCGCGGTGTCAGACATCTCGCGTAGCCTTGCCGAGTAGTTCCCAAACCGCACAAGTCTGGGGGTCGTGTCGGAGTCACCGAGCCGAAGTGGGAATCGAGGCAGATGCAGTCCGCCCCGGCATGGCCCTCTCTGTCCGAGAGGGTAGTCTGTGGTTTGCAGGGGACGAAGTCTGCCACTCTTTGTGCTTGTCGTCGTTCGTCGCACCACCAGCCAATCGTCCCTCAGCACGTAGAACACGTCCTTGGTCTTGGGAGGCACACCGCCGGGTTGAACCGGGTAGGCTTCCAGTACGTAGCAGGCGCGGTTACCCACCTTCTGGACGCCGACAACATCGTACCGCGTGTACTTCCATTTCGATATGCCGTATAGTGACGACAGGTCCCACGTCTTGACCACCCACCAGTCGCCGACGTGCCACTTCGGCGCGTACTGCGCGACGCCCAGGTTTGGCAGCAGCACTGTTACTGCCAAGATTGCTGTCAGGACGTATCGCGCGCGCATCGCTACTTCCCCCTGTGGCCGACGGCGATGAGCCAGGTCCGGTCAATGACCCGACGTACAAGCTTCGGTCCGTCGTACTGGACAACTTCTTCGTACACGCGCCACGGTTGGTCGTCACTCCAAAGCTGGAGGCTCTGATATATCCGCCTGTTGTCAGTCTCAAGGTCGCCTCCTCCCTCATTCCGTACCTGATAGACAACGCCGGTTGGCCGCACCATGCGCGTGCCCGCCGAGTCTCCGTCATCGAGCAGTCGCTTGACCGATACCGAGTCGGGAATGCTCGATATCTCGCGCAGTTCGGCGAAGCCGTCATCACGCTTCTGGAGTTTGAACGTCGTGTCCGGGTCGCCCAGGCGTAGAGGGAACCGAGGCAGACGCGGCTCTCCCATTCCGAACGGACCGAACAAACCGAGCGGGGCGTTCCGTATCCAGGGAGGACATACAGTATCGTTGTAGGTGTGACCTATCTCCTGCCTGACCACAAGCCAGTCGTCCGCGTGCACGTACAGCACATCCTTGGTTCTAGTGGCGGGTTCGCCCTTGGGACCCACCAGTTGCGTCTCAAGCACAAAGCAGTCCCGCTTCCCAACTTTCTTGATGCCAACAACGTCGTAGCGGCGATAGCGCCACACCCGGAAGGGCGGGTGCGCGTTCATGGACTTCGCCCACGTCTTTGTCACCCACCAATCACCTACGTGCCAATTGGGCTTGTACTGCGCTATGCCAGGAGAAGGCGCCAGCGTGGCGACGGCGAGCACGAGCAGAACTGCGCTTGACCTGCTTCTCACATTGTGGCTCCTGACCACATTCTAGGCTCCTCCGGCGCTGCGTCAATGGACACACGCGTCCGACGGGCGAATGGCCTAGTCGAGATCAGTCGCACCAAACAGAATTGCGGCGACAGCGCGAAGCGTGGCCGGGTCGAGCGACCTGGCCTCGTACAGGTCGATGAGGTCTGATGCGGCCATTTGGAGTGACTTGCCGCCGTACTTGCGCGACAGCTTGCCGAGCTTCTGGACGAAGTTGAAGTAGGGGATCATGCCGCGGCCGAAGATGCCTCTTTCCACAAGGACCGGCTTGAGCGCACGCGCGATTGCAGACGCGTGCGCCGCACCCTGCTCCTGCCGGGAAACCTGTTCCTTGACCGTGCTGCCTGCGCGAAGCGCGGCTTTGCCCTTCTTGAGCGCGTCTTCATAGGACGTGCGCCGCCGGCGAGGCGGCTTCACCGGCTTGCCCAGCTTCTTCGCCTTGGGCATTGCATATCCCTGTTGCTCGAACCGTAGGAAGCAATCACCAAGCAGTTCCTGCAGCAAGTCCGGGTCGAGGCCGAGGTTAACCCACTTGCGGATGACCAGTTTGATGGCCTGAATCAGTCGCTCGCCGGTTGCGCTCCGGAATGCCCGAACCAGTTCGTTCAGGTAGCGCCGGTAGACGTTATTGTACGGCGGCGTCACCCCGGCCTTGTTGATACGGGCTTCGGTGCGTGCCTTGACCAGCCACAAAGCCCGGCTTTGGCTCATGCCGTAGACGTTCAGGGTCCAGCCGTGGGTTCGGATGCGGTCGAAGATGGCCTGGGTCTGGGCGGACAGAGTCAGGTTGCGCAATTAAGGAAAGTCCGAAGTCCGAACGACGAATGACGAATGGAAGGGCGTTGAAGGAAGGCGGGGTCCGGCGCGGACCGGGAAGCGAGCATAACGTTCGTATTATCCGCAGGTTCGGAGCGGGCGCAAGTCAGGAAAACCAAGGGTAGGGGTCGCCTGGGGGGTAGTATCTTGGGAAGCAACTCGATTTCAATCTAAGGAAACAACGACCGGTACTTCGAAAGCTACAACGTATCGAGCAACGGAGGATTCGACCTCGGGAACGACTTGCGGAACAAGTTCAGGAACAACGCGCGGTGCGACGACCGAAACAACTCGGGATTCAGGTTGAGGTACAAGCTGAGATACAGCTTACGACACAGCCGAAGATACCACGCAGTATACGACTCAAGGTACGACGAGACGAACGGCGAGAGACACGATGAGAGGTACAGCGAAGGGAATAATCGAATCTCGATTCGGAGCCCAACAGCGCAATGCGCTGGACAGCGCGCGGGCTGTCTTCTACACTTTACGCCCATGGGCAGAATCCTCTGCATTGACTACGGCGAGCGGCATACCGGCGTTGCGGTCTCAGACCCGACCCGGACCATCGCGCAGGCCCTGCCGACGATCCACCACGCGACCGAGAGAGAGTTGCTCGAAGCGCTCAAGCGTTTCCCAGTTGCGCAAGAGGTGGACGAAATCATCATCGGCCTGCCGGTCAGCCAGTCGGGCAAACCGAGCCGGCGGTCGGAGCAGGTCCGCAGCTTTGCAGGGCAACTGAAGAAGGCAACCGGACTGCCGGTGAGGACGTTCGACGAGCGCTTCTCGACTGCTAGGGCGATTGAGGTCCTTGAAGAGACTCGCGGCAAGCGGGACCTCGCCCCCGGCCGGCGTGCGGCGACGGGCAGGGACAAGAAACGTAGAGAAGCCGTGGACAGAATCGCCGCAACCATCATACTTGAGGACTACCTTGCGGAGAAATCCAAAGGACAAAGTTGTAAGGACTAAGCAAGTGGAAAGTGACAAGACAAGCTTGGGTCGCACGTCCGCTCTTGGTCCTTTCCCAATTGCCTTGTCCTCTGTCCTTGTCACTTTGTCCTTGGCCATGAGCGTGAGCACCCTCTCTTGTTCTCCGCGAACGGCGACAACGAATGGCCGCAGAGTTGAGGTGACTGTCACCCCGGGTCTGAGCATCCGCGCGCTTGCCGATTCGCTGGCCGCCAAGCAAGTCATCGGCGCCAAACCGCTATTCCTGTTCTACGCCTGGTACTACAACTATGGCAATCGCCTCCGGCCCAACCGGTACCGCCTGTCAATCGGCACCGGTGAGAGGCGCGCGCTCAGGCTCTTGTCCGGTGAGGAAGCTGCGCACGTGATGGCCACTATACCCGAGGGCTATACGGCAAAGGAGGTTGCGGCGAAGCTGGAGGAACGCGCCATCTGCCGGGCCGACAGCTTCCTTGCCGCCTGCGCCGACACCAGTCTGCTCAGGGAATCCGGCGTGTCCGCACCAACGGCCGAAGGCTACCTATTTCCGGAGACCTATGAGTTCCTCACCGGTTCGCAGCCGGCCGAAGTCGTGCGCCGGATGGTCCGCCAGTTGTTCTCCGTCTTCTCCGAACTCCGCGACTCATCCCCCGTCCCTCGCCCCCCGTCCCTCGCCCCTTCCCAGGCCGTCATCCTCGCGTCCATCGTCGAGCGCGAGGCCAAGATGCCTGAAGAGTTTCCGCGCATCGCCGGCGTGTTCATGAACCGCCTGCGTCGCCGCCTGCCGCTGCAGTCGTGCGCCACGGTCGAGTACCTGCTGTCCGAACGCAAGGGCCGGCTATCGATCGAGGATACGAAGATCGAGTCGCCCTACAACACCTATCTCCACGTCGGCCTGCCGCCCAGTCCGATCTGCAACCCCGGGCGCCGGGCGCTTGCGGCGGCGCTCAACCCCGAGCGGCACGGCTACCTCTTCTTCGTCGCCCGTGGCGACGGCACTCACAGCTTCTCTGCGACGCTGGCTGAACACGCCGCCGCGATGCGTCGGGCCCGGCGCGACAACTGACGGATGCGCTGCCAGTCAGCTTGACGCGACGGGATTCCGAAGCTAACATTGTACGTTGTTGGTCGCATGACAACCTATAGACAAGATTCTCTAGAGCTTGTGGTCCGTTGAGTTCGGTCACGCCCGGAATCCGGCCTTGCATTTCCAGCGGAGCCCGTACCGATTTCCACGCGAGACAAGCCAGAAGGAGTACACTATGACGACACGGCTGTTCTCTAAGTCACTCGCGACCCTGGTTGCCTCGGTCGCGCTTCTCGCCGGCATCGCCGGCGCTCAGCCCGAACCGTGGGTGCATCCTGACGGGAGCATCCACTACTACCACGCCATGAGTACACCCGACGGCATCAACTGGAACTTCGCCTGGGACTCGGCGCTCGGCTACGGCGGCTACATGGCCACAATCACGTCGCAGGCCGAAAACGAATTCATCTTCAGTCTGGTGGACTCGAGCATCTTTTGGTACTTGCGACCCGCCACGAACCGGCTGGCCGGCCCGTGGCTGGGCGGCACCCAGGACCTCGGTTCACAGGAACCGGACAGCGGCTGGCACTGGGTCACCGACGAAACGATGGGCTTTGTGAACTGGTCCCCGGGCCAGCCGGACAACCAGGGCGGCAACGAGAACGCGCTCCACTTCGGCGAGTCGCTGCTTACGCGAGCGCCGACCTGGGACGACGCGAGCGCGCTGGACGACTCCATCCGCGGGTTCGTCCGCGAGCTTTCTGCCGATTCGACTACGGTCGGCCTTCAGTACTGGGACTCGCTGGCCTGGGAGGGCTACACGCTGTTCGCAAACAACGGGGGCAGGGCTTTCTACCTGATTGATAACAAAGGTCGCGCCATCCACCGGTGGCGTGTGACCGACAAGACCGTAGGCGCGCTCTACCTGCTGGAGAATGGACTCGTGTCCCAGATCGGCAACCTGGGCAACACCAGTTTCCTCAACGGCGGGCGCGTGTCGCTCATCGACTGGGACGGGAACAAGACGTGGTC
The DNA here is from genome assembly GCA_964610135.1 of uncultured bacterium. Classification (GTDB taxonomy): domain Bacteria; phylum Hydrothermota; class Tepidihabitantia; order Tepidihabitantales; family Tepidihabitantaceae; genus UBA2258. The sequence goes on from CAZSUX010000003.1 coordinate 14,539, forward strand.
CTTCGACTACTCGGACAGCACCCACTGCCAGCACCATGAAGCCATGTGGCTTCCCAACGGCCACATGATGACGATAGCCTGGGAGCTCAAGACGGGGGACGAGGCAATCGCAGCCGGCCGCGACACGACCAAGCTGACCGCGGACAAGCTCTGGCCCGACCACATCATCGAGGTCGACCCGGCGACCGACAGCATTGTCTGGGAATGGCACGTCTGGGACCATCTCATCCAGGACTACGACTCGACCAAGGCCAACTACGGGGTGGTCGGCGACCATCGCGAGCTGGTCGACCTGAACTTCGTAGACCAGGGCTCACCGAGCGCGGCCGACTGGATCCACGCCAACGCGCTCGACTACGATTCAGTGTTCGACCAGATCCTGTTCAGCGCCCGCGACTTAGACGAAGTCTGGGTCATCGACCACAGCACGACGACCCAAGAGGCGAGCGGCCATACCGGCGGACGCCAGGGCATGGGCGGCGACCTGTTGTACCGATGGGGCAATCCCCAAACCTACCGCGCCGGCGACAGCGCGGACCAGATATTCTATCACCAGCACCACACATCCTGGGTCAAGCCCGGGTTGTCGGGCGCGGGTAACATCACGGCGTTCGACAACGGACTGCTGCGGCCAGGGTCGTCGTACTCGACCGCCATTGAGTTCACCCCGCCGGTCGACAGCACGGGCCACTACGAAGCACCGGCACCCGGCGAGCCGTACGGACCCGCGGCCCCGACCTGGCAGTACATCGCGACCCCACCGGAGTCGTTCTATTCGCCCCAGATGAGCAGCGTCCAGCGCCTGCCCAACGGAAACACGCTGATATGCGAGGGCAACAGCGGGCGATTCTTCGAACTCGCACCCGACACCCAGACAGTCTGGACGTACATAAACCCGGTCACTGACACGCTGCCCAAGTACCAAGGTACTGCTCCGGCACAGAACGCGGTCCACCGGTCGCCGCGCTATGCACCGGACTACGCCGGGTTGCAGGGACACGACCTGACGCCGGGGTATCCGGTCGAGCTCTACGAGACCCGGCAGTACGTCGGCGTGAAGCAGGCGCCACCTGCGGGCAGCGTCCCGGTTGGGCTGACCGTCAGCCCAAATCCGTTCGGCCGGCTCGCGAGAATCAGCTTCAACCTGCCACGCGCAGTCCCGGCTGAACTCGGCATCTACTCGGTTGATGGCCGGCTGGTCCGAACGCTGCCGGCAACCAGTGGAACCGTATGGAACGGCGCCGACAACGCCGGGAAGCCGCTGGGCCGCGGCGTCTACTACTGCCGGCTGCAGGGCCCGGCTTTCGCCGCGTCGGCGAAGCTGGTCAAGACGGAATGACCGCAACCGGATGACACCATGATGCGTACGACGCGCCTTGCCGGGACAGCCCTGATCCTGCTCTCGCTCCCCGCGCTGGCGCTGGCGACCGTCACGTTCGAGCGGCGCTGGCACTGGTACAATGAAGACGTTGGCCGTTCGGTCGCGCTTACGGCAGACGGCGGGTATCTGGTCAGTGGTCAGACGTGGGCCGGCTCCAGCCAGTACGGCATTGTGCTGGCGCGAACCGACTCACTCGGGGATACAACTTCGGTCCAGCACCTGTCGGATGTGAACAACGGAAGCGGCTATCTTTGTTGCCTGCTCGGGGGCGATTTCGTCGCGGCCGGCATTCGAAACGGCGGCCACGTATTCGCGCGCGGTCTCGACGCTTCGGGCGACTCGATTTGGCACTACGACCAGTCGCTTCGCGGCCTGGTATACGCAGTCCTCGCGACAGGCGACGGCGGCTGCCTCATCGCCGGCCGGGACTCGATGCTGGACATGGGACTCATCAAACTCGATTCCACCGGCCACGAGGAGTGGAACCACGGCTACGATGACCCACGTGTACAGGGCTCCACTGCCTACGACATCGCTGAAACCCGGGACAGCGGTTTCATACTGTGCGGCGATGCCGTTGACTACCTGGGGTCATACGTTCGGTTGGTACGGACCGATTCCCAGGGCGAAACACTCTGGACGCGGCTCTACTCAGGCCCGGTCGGCCCATCGCTGCAGGCAGTCTGCGAAACCCCGGACCGCGGGTTCCTGGCAGTGGGTTCTGAATTCGACACGTTACAGGCGCAGAACGCGGTCTACCTCATGCGCACCGATTCGAACGGCGCCGTCATTTGGACCCGCAACATATCCCCCCCGGGCACCGGAACGGAAGCGATGGCGCTACGCGAAACCCGTGACAGCGGCTACGTGATTGCCGGCACGATTGACTGGGGCGACTCGGCTCGGGCCTGGCTGGTTAAACTCGACGCCAATGCCGACACTATCTGGACGAGCGTACTGCCCGGGAGCGGAAGGGAACAGGCCGAGGACATCTGGCAGACCACTGACGGCGGCTACGTGATCGCCGGCACTTCCGAACCACCCAATGACAGCATAGTGCTGTTCAAGACCGACTCGCTGGGCGGCGTGATGGTCGGAGTCACCGAAGGGGGTCCGCCTGCCCGCGAGCGCGTCGAGCTGTCGGTCGCACCCAACCCAGCGAGCGGAGTCGTTTGCGTGGAATTCTCGCCTCCCGGGAACGTCGTGGCCAACCTCAGGATGTACGACGTCACTGGCCGTCAAGTGCATTCGTCATTCGGAATTCGTCATTCGGAATTCCGGCTTGACCTTCGGTCAATGCCGGCTGGGATCTACCTGCTCCGACTCGAGTCCGGCAGCGGCTCAGCAACGCGCAAGCTGGTTATCGAGTAGCCGGTTCGCTCAGGCGTCTGCTGTCTGAAGCGGACGTACGACCAGCACGACGAAACTCGCCCCGCGCACGAAGCCGGGGCGGGTTTCTTCCAAAGCGACGGTCTCGTCGGGCCCCTGGAACAAGGTCGACACCGTCTTCAAGACCTCAAACCCGGCCTGCTCGGTCAGGCGTTTCACGTCCTCATACGTCTCGAAGTGGGCGTGGCTGAACAACGGATGTCCCTGTCGCCCCCACTCCGCGTAGCTCGCGCCCCACTTCCCGTCACGGTCGAGATAGGCATTCACCAGCCGTCCGTCGGTCTTGAGTACGCGCCGGCATTCACGCAGGACTTTCGGCGGGTCGTTGAGAAACGCCCACGTTGTCAGCAGGAACACGGTGCCGAAGCTACCCGCACGGAACACCAGCTCTTCCCCCTCGCCGTACAGGGTTTCGATTCCTCGCTGCCGCGCTCTGGCAAGCAGCGCCGGAGACGGGTCGATGCCGAGGGGAATACCCAGGGCCTGTGCGAAACGACCGGTTCCGACCCCGACTTCGAGCCATGGCTTGGGCAGCTCGGCCAGCAGCGGACGCAGCGCGGCCAGCTCAATCTCGAACGCCATTCGACCCTTGCCATCGTACCACGAATCGTACCTGGCGGCGAGTAAGTCGAACGGATCTGGCTGGAGGGCCATCCCTAGAACGTCACGACTTCGTAGCCCTGCTCCATGTACGCGGCCATGGCCGGGTGTCCGGCCATGTCATCGCCGAACTTCAGATTCTGCTCGATAACCACCGGCACCACCCCGTTCTTCGTGGCACAGGCCCGGCACACGCAATCGATAAGGCCGCGGTCGCGGAACCGGCGGTACACGTCGGCATAGGGCTTGGTCTCGTTCCGCAGGAGCGACAGCAGTTTGGTCGCGTCGCCCTCGACGATTAGCTTGGCGTTATGACCTCGGTCCTTCATGTCCATCGCGGTCAGCATCGCGTGGGCGAAAGTCGCGGGGTCGCCACTGAAAGCGAATACTGCTACCTTCTTCACACTTCTCCTTTCGTCTTGCTCAGGTTCAAGTATGCCACGCCGGCGGCAACAATCAAGCCGGCGTCTCCGGCCGACTCCCTTGACCCGCCCGGCGCACCGGCTATATTAGCCCGTGCGGACCTCGAACCGCCCCAACCACCCACCGCGCGGCGCACATTCATCCCGTCTCGCGATCGGGGTCGTAGCGCTGGCGGCAATCCTGAGCTGCTATGCCTTCATTGCCCCGGCTCATCCTTCTACGGTTGACACGTGGCCCCATCTGGCCCGACAGAGCGTCGTCTATCACGCGTTGAAGGAGGGATTCTCTCCGTTCTGCACTTTCATGTTCTACTGCGGGTTCCCGGTGCTACGATTCTATTCGCCCTTGTTCTCTCTCCTGGGCGGGCTCTTGACCCTGCTTACCGGCGGGAACCTGCTGCTGGCCCTGCGCATCCTGCTGGTGCTGCTGCATCTGGCGAGCGCACTGACCATGTACCAGTTTCTGCGCAGAAGAGAAGAACGAGGAAGGAGTAAGGAGGAAGGAGTGGGGTTCGGCGCTGCGCTTGGCGCCATCGCGTACCTGATTATCCCCTGGCGCACCCTGTATCTTTCCGGCGGCGGCAACTACCCACAGGCGCTGGTCTATGTGCTGCTGCCGCTGGTTTTCCTGCCGCTCGAGGACGTCCTGGCTGACCGAAGCGAGAAGCATGAAGCGGGAGGATGGATGCAGCCGGGCCTGCTTCTTGGTCTGTGGGTCGGCCTCTTGTTCATCTCTCACCTTGTGTATGCCATATTCACCCTTGTGTTTCTTGCGCTGTGGTGGGTGACGAGGGGCACGAGGCTGGCTACGGGCGAATGGCGAGCGCTGGGCACCGCAGTATTGGCGTGCATTGGGGTATCGGCCTTCTTTCTTGTCCCGTTTGTGGTCGAGCAGGCATCGCACCGGTTCCCGATTACCCATCTGAACCTGAGCGTACCCGACTGGATGGTCCTGCTCGGCTTCAAGTCGCGGCGGGGCGGATACGAAGGCCTGTACCTGGGGCTCAGCGTGATTCTGCTGCTGCTGGCCGCCAGCGGCGCCGCGCTGTTCCGGCGCGCCTTCCGGGCTCAAGTCCCGGCTGTGCTCGGGTTGGCTGTCAGTTTCTCCCTGACTCTCGGCCCGGCCCTGCTCAAAGAGAGGCAGTACTGGACTACTGCCGGGCTGCCGCCCGAGCGTTTCCTGGTGTTCGTCATCTTCTTCACCGCAATCCTGCTGCCGACCGCATATGAGCTTCTGCGAAAGGCACTGGCCCGGCTGCGGTTCAAGCCCGGCCTGGTCTTCACGGTCATCGCCGGAGTGGTGATGCTTGACTGCCTGCTTTCCATATATCGCACATACTCCACCGACCGGAGCGAGTTCCTCACCGTGCGCGAAGAGGTCTACCCGATAGTACACCGCGAGCCTCATGCCCGGCTCGTTGATCTCAACATACCGGAAGCGCGAATCGACGATGTGCGCCGCACTCTCCGGCTGCCCACGGTCGGCGTCATCTACGGCGGTTTGCCCACTCCGCTGGGCCTGCCCTATCACCAGTACGCGCCGCGCTCAATGCTCCACGTCTACCCGTGGGTGAGCTACGTGGCCGGAGACGTGGGGACCAGGAACGGACTGCCGATCTCAGACAACACGCACAAGGCCCTCGCGCTCATGGGTGCGAGCCACCTGCTGACGCTTCCGGCGCTAGTGAGTACCAGTGGGAACGATAGCGGACCATTCGCGATGCTGCTCAAACAGGGAATGGACTGGGACGACAGGTTCGTTGTGGCCCAGCGTGACCCCCCGCTGGCTCTCGGCCTGACCCATCAAGGGCTGGTGCTGATCGCGAACAAGGTCGCACCAACCGCCCCGGACACTCTGGCTCCGGACCGCAGCTTCATCGTGGCAAGGAACTGGCGACGGCTGCTCGATGCCCTGCAACTGGACGAGACGAGCCACTCCCTCAACTTCATACCGGCCCTGGCCGGCACCAGCCCCGAATCGCTGCCGGGCATACCTGCCCTGATGATTGACAGCACGAGGATCCGACATCAGGATGTCGTCACCGGCATCCAGACCAAAACCGACTGCTTCCTGCGTGTGGCGGTCAGCTACTACCCGGAGTTGGAGGTCCTGCTGGACGGCAAGCCCGTTCCGTTCTTTGAGACCGCCGACCACTTCACGTACATCCGTTGTCCGGCCGGGTCTCATGTCCTGCGCGTTAAGGCTCGGCTCGGCGGGTTGAGGATTGCGACGCTGCTGCTCTCACTCATCTCCCTCCCGGCCGTGCTGGTGCTGATTCTGCGGCGGAAGAGAACGAAGCCGACAAATCCACGGTCCGGTAAGGCACGCTGAGCATGCATACAAGAACGCTTGCCACCCTGCTGCTCCTTGCCGCCGTTGTCTGGGCCGTGCCTTCCCTGACCATCGCCTATCGCCGCGACGACCACGCGGCCCCCCTATTTGATGCCTGTCTCTACCCGAAGGACTTCCGTGCGCGCTACGGGCTGTACTTGAAGCAGGCAAACGAACGAGAGTCCTACTCGCTGATCGACGGCAAGCACAGCACGCTGTCGCTCAAGCTGACCTGTCTCGACACGGACTCCGCAGTCCTTTCCGCCCTCCTGTCCGGTAGCGCGCAAATCGGGATACTCGCATCCGAAGAGGTACTTGGGGCCGTGCTCAAGGGACATCCGGTCAGGATTATCGCCCCGCTCCAGCGCGCCGGCGACCTGCTCGTGGTCAATCCCTCAGTCCCGGCCGCAGACTGGATGGAGTTCATCACGTGGGTCAAGGCGCGGAACCAACCGACCACGATTGGGTACATCGGGCAGTATTCGATGGCCGCACTCGGATTCATGCAGGCGCTCGAATACGAAAACGTCGAGTGCGTGTCGACGATCCCTGGTCGGGCACCGTCTCCAAGACCCGAGACCGTGAGAGTGAAACTCGTTCAAGCAGACGACCGTGCCGCGCTCGCGGCCGAGCTCTCTTCCGGCCGGTTCGACGCCGCGGTCCTGCAGGAACCAACGGCAACGTGGGTGAGCTCGCTTCGTAGGTGCCGCACCATTGGCCGGACTGATATCCTGCCGCCAGGCCGGTTCGAAGACCGCCCCGGCACTATCATTGCCGCAACCGATTCAACCATACACACCCGGAGCGAGGATGTGAGCAGGTTCCTCGAGTTGATGGCGGTTGCCACCCACTACGCGAACAACCGCACGCGGAACACGCTCGCGGCCGTGTGCAGGTGGCTGGGAACTTCACCGAGACTGGAGAGCATCCCACTGAACAACATGGGCTTCTCGTCGCGACCCGACGTCGCCTTCACCACCGGTATCTGGAACTGGTATTTCGCCTTGCGGCTCAGGAACGCGGTTCCGAGAAGCTTGGTCGGCTACATGGAAGAGAAGGACTGGCTCGGCGTGCCGTACGACTCGCTCCTGCTGATGCCGGCGCTCGAACGCGCCGGCGCCCGGATCATCAGATAGAAGAAACTCGAAGTCCGCTCTGCGTCCTCGCAGGTGCCATCCGATGGCTCAATACGAATACCGAATCAAGCCCGAGTGAACAGGAAGCATCGAAGTCAGACGGCGCTGTGTCGGCATTCGAACTTCGGGATTGAATCGTCATTCGGACTTCGTGCTTCGAGCTTTGAGACATGAGGAGGGAATCGGACTTGCGGGAACGGCGCTACGCCCTGTGTAGCTTCCCAGCGTCTGCAACGAGTTCGATCGGCCGGCCCCGACTCATGAAATCGAGCAGGCTCATTGTGTAACCGTACGCGCCGGCGTTGAGCAAGCCGACGAGGTCGCCTGCCTTCGGCATCGGCAGGTATGCGTCCCTGGCGATGCAATCGAGCGGCGTGCATATCGGCCCGCAAACATCCACGTGATCCGTCGCGTGCTCGCCCAGCCGATTGAGCAGCCGGACCGGATGCTTGACGCGCATGAACACCGGCCGCGCGAACGCGTTCATTCCGCCATCGCAGATTGCGAACACCCGGCCGCGCGACTCCTTCACCCGGACCACGCGCGTCACGAAGACTCCCGCCTCAGCCACGAGATACCGTCCGCTCTCGAAGAGCAACCGGCACTCGGGGTATTCGGCGCGGAACCCGGCAAGCGGTCCGGCCACGGCCTCGGCCAGACCGGCCACGTCCAACTCAGGGTCCCGCTCATTCTGCGATACGCCGAACCCGCCGCCGAAGTCCACGCTCTCAAGCTTGAACCCAATCTTCCGGCTCAACTGCCGCGCCAGCCCGAACACGTATTCGATATGCGTGCCGAGCCACACCTCATCCAGCACCTGGCTCGCCGAGTAGACCTGGATTCCGGCAATCCTCGCATGTTGGAGCACTACTCCGGCGACGGCGGCAGCGACCCGCTCCTCGTCGAACCCGAACTTGCTCGGGCCACCGACCATCACTTCCTTGGCCTCGGGCTGACTCTCCTTGGTATTGATGCGCAGCAACACGCGCGGTCTCACCGCTAGGCTGCGCGCTGAGGCCTCGATCAGCTCGAGGTCGGAGGCGGCATCGGCGACGATTGCGTGGACTCCCGCCTGAAGAACCTGCTTGACGTCGGCCGCGGTCTTGGCCGGCGCCACGTAGACGACGTCCCGCGGGGCAAACCCGGCCGCCAGCGCAGTCGCGAGTTCAGCGGTCGAACTCACTTCGGCCCCCGCCCCGGCGTGAACGAGCACTTTGCAGACCGCTGGGTTTGGATTTGCTTTCAGCGAGTAGCAGATGTCGACCGCGGGGAACCGGTCCTTCAGCAGCCGGTGTTTCGTCCGAATGGCCGCGGCCGAATAGACATAGAACGGTGTCGGGTGCCTGCCGGCAATATCCTCCAGCGGAACGCCGTCCGCCACGAACCGGCCATCCTCTACGAAGAACTCCTCAAACCACCTCATTTTGCATTCTGCATTCTGCAATCTGCACTTTGAATTGCGTCCCGCCTTCTACCTGCGAAACACCTCGATTGTGCTCGCGCCCTGAAAGATGTAAAACGGGAACGGCTCGGACACAGCCGTATCAACCCCGATGGTCCGGCAATACTCCTCGCCGAAATTCGCCCCGGTTTCGGCAAAGACCAGCAGCTTGGTCCCGGCCTTCCGTGCCTCCTCGACAATCAACTCAAGTGAGTCATTGGCAATGGTCATCCCGGTCACAATCGCCAGGTCTGACTGGCCGACAAGGTCGAATGTTCTGGTCCCGTCCTGGATTTCAACTCCGTGCACCGTGGAACCGACGATGTCTCGCTCCATGTCGCTGGCGCAGACGTCATAGCCCTTTACCCTCAGGTCACGCAGCAGATTGCCGACCACACCGACGTTCACGACCCGCGGGCACCGGCCGGACACGCCCGCAAGCAGCCGCTCCACCTCGGCGAGGATAATGGCCGTCCGCGCCTTGGTCTTCTCAATCGAGTTACCCTTCAGCTCGTGCACCGCCACCGGCTGCCGGGGCAGCGAGGCATAGAGCGAGTCGAGAGCCGCGATCGAGATGCAGGTCTTTTCCTTGACCAACTCCCGCGCGTCGCTGCCGACCAGCTCTCGGCCGCGCGGGTCATCGCCGATGCAGTAGCAGCAACCCTGGCCTTTGGTCATAGCAATCCAGAACGTGTAGTAGAAGGTCCGCTCAGCCGGGTTAGGCTTGAACGCCAGTTCGACCTTCCAGATGCCCCGCACCTGGAAATCCTCATCCGGCGCGTTCGCCATCCGCTCCAACGCTCTCTCCCGCAGCACCGCGAATATGTCCGTCATTTCGCCGCTTGACCACTGGACCACTTGACCACTGGACCACTCTTCCTGAGCCACTTCTTCAGCACCACTGCAAGTTCCCGCTCCCGCCCAAGGTAATTGTGCGGCGCACCCTCTATGACCGCGCCGGTGAACGAAGGGCAGTTGACCATGCACGCCCGGATATCCGCAACGTACTTGTGCGGCTTGCCGACAAACGCCTCTTCCACCGTGCCAACTGCCAGCAGAACCGGCACTTTGACTGCGGCGAGTTCCGGAAAGCGCTGCCGGTCGGTACGGCTCATGTTGAACATGCCGGTTATCGAGTCCTTGTTGTGACAGTCAAAGAACGTTGCGGCCGAAACCGGGTAGGGGGAGTCCTTCTCCGGTAGCAGTTTCCGGCCGCTGCCCTTGCTGCTCATCTCTCTCGCCCGCGCCAGTACCCACGAGAACCGCTCGCCGAGCTGCTTCCTGGCCAGGCCCAAATCGTCCGACGGCGAGAGCAGTATCAGCCCGCAGACGCGCGGGTCGCGAGTCGCTATGAGATAGTGTGCAACCTTGATCGCGCCATGGCTGTGCCCCTGCAGGATGACCCGCTGCGCGCCGCGAGCGGCCGCGAAGTCAACCCACGCCCTGATATCCGCAACACTGTCCGCCAGCTTCTCGTACATCCCCCCAATCTGCACATAGTCGAGACGCTCTGCCAGTTTTACCTTTTGGCTTTTGGCCTTTGCCTTCTGACTTCTGTCCCTCAGTATGTCGGATATGTAGTCATGTCCGCGGTTGTTCCCCGAGATGAACCCGATGCCGACCCGTCCGCACTCGGCTGCCGCGTAGTCAATGAATCGATTCTCGTAGAAGTTCCCGTCCCAGCCGTGGACGTGGACCACGCAGAAGGGACTAGGGGCTAGGGGTTGGGGACCGGCGTCCGGACCCCTCGTCCCTCGTCCCCCGTCCCTCGTCCCACCAGGTTGGTAGAACCCGTTCAACTCCATCCCGTCGCCGGTCAGGATGCGACACAGTTCGCCAGATATGCCGGGCTTCGTTTTCGTCACGGCTAAGATTCTACCATCGGCCTCCGTTTCTGCAATCGGTGCGGAGACGCAGAAGACCGTGCCGGTCGGTCCCTCGTTCGCCGGCAGTAGACCGGCAACCGGTCCCGAACGTGAGTTTGGACGGCCCGGGCGCCCAATCCCACCGCAGAACCTGCCGCTAGATCCACCGTCGTCGGCTCCATCTCCGCGACCCTCTTGGGATTGACGCGCCTCCGAACGTATCGGGTCTTCGAGACTCCCGGACCGGGCGGGCGCAAGGTGCGACGCACGGAAAGACGTCGCGTCCCGCGCCACGGCTAACCGATTGAGTCTGAAGGACACGCGCCCTATTGCCCCCCCCTGGAGGCTTCGACCGAGGTGTGCGACGACGGAGAACCCCGCTGCAAGCGGGACACGTATCTGCAACCAGCTCCAGTACTTATGTTGGGACATGGCCGCTGGTACGAAAGGTGCCTATGTAGGAGGAAATAGGGACACTTCCCTATTTATTGACTGGTTAGCCGCTGGTGTGTATGCTTCAGGCATGCCGAGAATGGCTCGTGTCGTGGCGCTCGGGATGCCGCACCATGTCACCCAGCGCGGCAACAACCGCTGCGACGTGTTCCTTGACGATGACGACCGACGTTTCTACCTCTGGACACTGGCTCAGTACCGGCGCAAGTATGGCGTCGATGTCTGGGGCTACTGCCTGATGGATAACCACGTGCACTTCCTGGCCGTACCTCGGGAGACGGATTCCCTTGCGCGTTGCTTTGCCGGCGCGAACCTGGTCTACACTCAGCGCATCAACCGCAAGCAGAGCCGGAGCGGCCGACTCTGGCAGAACCGGTTCTTCTCCTGTCCGGTGGACAAAGACGAGTATCTCTGGCCGGTGCTCAGGTACATCGACCGCAACCCGGTCCGGGCCAAACTCGTGTCCAAGGCATGGGACTATCGCTGGTCGAGCGCCCGGCACCACGTTACCGGTGAAGCTGACCCGCTGCTCGACGAACCTGTCTGGCTGATGACCGAGCTGCGCGAGCACAGGTACCGTAGCTACCTGAAAGGCGAGGAGGAAGAGGAGATGGGCGAGATCCGACGCACCACCGCAACCGGCAGGCCGCTTGGAGGCAGCGCCTTCCTCGCGACACTCGAGTCGCGTCTGGACCGAACGCTGAGCGTGCAGAAGAAGGGCAGACCAGCCCGGTGCAGCAGATAATTAGGGAAGTGTCCCTATTTACGACCCTGTCGACGGCCGCAAGGTGATGAACCTCCAGCCGGGTGCTAACGACGTGCGGGCGCTGGCTCCGGGAGTCTACCTCGTGCGTCAGGCGTCGAGCGTGAGGCGTGATGCGTCAAGCGTCACCAAGGTCGTGGTAACGAGGTGAGCGCGAAGCAGACCGTAGACAGCAGACCTTAGACAGGGCAGAGGCGGCCTTCTGGCCGCCTCTCGTGCTGTGACGACAAGACGTTGCGGGCAGTCTGCCGGCCGACAGTACTACGAAGTCGTAGGATGGTGCCGAGGCGGGATTTCGGGCCTAACCGTTTGCGGCGCAGCGTGTTAGGTGTCTAGCGCCGGAATCGACCCCTCCATCCCCTGGGAAGTCCCGTACACCGTTCGCCGTATTGCGTACACGGTTGTTCAGTACATCGTCTGCCGGACGGTCTGGTACACCGTACACCGTATTGCGTACACCGTTATTCCCCAAAGCGCCTGCCGGACAGTCCCGGACGCAGTCTCGTGGAGTCCCCGGTCCGTAGTCCTGCAGGCTACCCGGCGAGTTGCTCCGGAGGTTGTGTGGACCGCTGTTCTGCGGGTCGCTCCGCAGATTGCGCGGACACCTGCACTGGAGGTAATCCGGAGAGCAGTCTGCCGAGCAACTAGGTAAGAAATCCACTCGGCTGTTTGGAGAGCAATCCAGCCAGTTCCCCGGTGTCTAGGTCGGAAAAGCGACAGCCTCGCTGCCGCAGGCCAAAGGCCTGACGGCCAACTACATGTGGTGGCAGACGGTTTTCCTACCACAATTCTGCCGGGGAGTAGGCGGCCCACAGGCCGCCTGGGGGATAGCCTCTGCCGATACGGCGCGAGATACGACAGACCTTACAACTGCGGGTTCTTCAAGGCGAACAACAAGCCGAGCGATGACGCGAAGAGCGTCCGAAACAACGACTGAGACGACTTCCCGAACAGCTTGCGGTACGACGACGGGTCCAAGTCGAGATACAGGTCGAGACACAGCGCGGGATTCAGCCGAAGACACAGGTCTTGATGCGGCTGAAGACACATCTGCCGGTATTTCCCAGCATACTTCGTCGCGTACTTCGCGACCAGCATCAGACTTCCAATCCAAGCCAACAAGCCCATCCCGAGGAGGGCATTACTCGAAACCAACAGCCATTCTGCTATAATGGCGGCCATGGTCGTCATCGTCGGTCGGCCGAATACCGGCAAGTCAACGCTCTTCAACCGCCTGGTCGGCGGACGGGTCGCGATCACTCTTCAGGAGCCGGGCATCACCCGTGACCGGATCATCCGCGACGTGGAGTGGCTCGGCCGCCGGTTCAAGGTCGTTGACACCGGCGGGCTGGTCCCGAACTCGAAAGTCGAGATGAACCGCGAGGTCGAGCGCCAGGTGCAGATTGCGCAGGACGAAGCCAAGGTCATCGTGCTGGTGGTAGATGGTTCGGCCGGGCTCCAACCGCTCGACGCGGAAGTCGCGGCCCGCCTGCGCCGCGCCGGCCGCGAGTTCATCGTCGCGGCGAACAAGCTCGACATCGAGCGCAAGTTCGAGGCGGCCGATTTCCACAAGCTGGGCGCGGTGGCGCTCATCCCGGTTTCGGCGGAAACCGGTACTGGTGTGGACGTACTGCTTGAGGCAATTCTCTCCCGGCTGCCCCCGGACGACCGGACGAAGCGGGCCGACGTGCTGTCGCTGGCAATCATCGGCCGGCCGAACGTCGGCAAGTCGTCGATGATGAACTACCTGCTCGGCCACTCCCGCGCCATCGTCACGGCGACCCCCGGCACCACCCGCGACGTCCTCGAGGAGTCGTTCGAGCTCGAGGGCAAGGCCTACCGCCTGCTCGACACCGCCGGCATCCGGCGCAAGCCGCGGGTGAGCGAGCCAGTTGAGTACTATTCGGTCACCCGGGCAATTGAGCAGATCAAGCACTGCGACGTCGCCCTGGTGATGTTCGACGCGTTTGACGGCCCGACCAACCAAGACAAGCGCATCGTCAACCTCGTTGAGGAACGGAGCCGCGGACTGGTAGTGGTGGCCAACAAGATGGACACCGTACCGGATGCCCTCAAGGACAAGGTGCGCGACTGGGTGAAGAAAGAACTCAGCTTCGCCGACTACGCGCCGGTGATGTTCACCTCGGTGTTGCAGGGCCTGGGCGTGACCGAAGCCGTGCACGAAGCCCGCCGGGTCTGGGAAAACGGCGGGCAACAGGTGCCCGGGACGAAGCTCCGCGACAAGATCTTCCCGTTGCTGGAGAAGAACCAGCCCCGGTTTGACTGCCGGGCAATCGCGCTGACCCAGGTCGGCACGCGGCCGCCCACCTTCCGGCTGCGCGTAACCCGACCCAAGGTGGTGACGCCGGCGTACGAGCGTTTCGTGACGGCCGAAATCCGCAAGCGGTTCAAGTTCGTCGGGTACCCGATCCGGATCAAAGTCACGCGCTGAAAGCCCGAAACTCGAAACCCGAATGACGATTGAAGTCCGAATATCTCCAAAGCACGAAACGGCTTGGGGACGCCGGAATCTGACCCCCAAGACACAAAGACAGCAATATTGCGAAGCCGGGAGAAGTCTGCATTCGAAAAGGCCTGGAATTCTGCACTCTGCATTCTGCACTCTGCATTCTGAATTCTCCGATTCTGAGCTATGCCCCGCCGCCTGAAGCCGGCCTGGTTCGTTGTTGCCGCGGTCGTGGTTGTCGTCACGGTCGTCGCCTTCTATCTGCTCGGGCCACGCCCGCGCCGCGTCGCGCCGACCGAGCTGAAGCCGACCCCCACCGGCACGGTGAACATCCTCATCGTCGGTAAGGACGCCCGCGCCGTCGGCCCGGTCCTGAACGAGGGCAGGCAGCGGAACAAGCGTGAGGTGCAGTCTCACTCCGACATCATCATCGTCTGCCACATCAACTTCGGCGTGCCTGCGGTCAACCTGGTCGCGATTCCGCGCGACCTGCTGGTGGAAGTGCCGGGCATCACCGCCGCTGCCTCGAACACCGACTTCATCCACATGGAGAAAATCGCCCATACCTATGCCATCGGCGGTGACAAGCTCCTGCGTAAGACCATCACCAACCTGCTCGGTATCCCGATTCACCGCTCCATCGCGTTTGACTTCGACACATTCCGCATGGCGTTCGACATTCTCCGACCCTTCCTCGGCGTGCTGCGTGTCGGCGAAGTGAACCTGACCGAGCGCGACCAGGCGCTCATGTTCGCGCGCAAGCGCTACGGGCTGAAGTTCGACGATGCCGACCGCTGCCGCAACGCGGTCTCGCTCATCCACGGAGTAATGGAACGGACCTGGTGGCTGGGCGGGACGCGGCTCGGCGACATGGTCATCGCCCGGTTGCTCGCGATTGTCGGAGAGGATACTGACCTGACCGTCAATGAAGTCCACCAGGTGGCCGATGGCCTGCGCCGGGCCGGCTTCAGCCCGGTAGAGACTGGCGGCGCGGTGCTGGTTGGCGAAGGGGCTGAGGTGACCCTGGCGAGATACAACATGACGCTCTCCTGCTATCTGCCTGCGTACGGGGAAATCGCGAAGCAGGTGGAGCGCTTCCTGTTAGACAGGAAAGAAGTGGCCGCGCTCGACTTCATGACCCAGGAGAAATACAGCACCCCGGGCTACCTGTTCGCGAACTATGTCGTGCCGTCGGATTCGACCGACTCGCTCACGTTGCCGTTCGACACTGCTGGCATGGACAGCCAGCTCAAGGCGACACGGCTCAAGGAACTGGGCACGGCCAAGGGACACGACCGAGATAGTCGTGGGCCATCGGACAGTGTCCCGACCGCTCCGGCGGAGACGACCGCCACGGATTCTGCC
>CAZSUX010000004.1:0-28176 GCA_964610135.1 uncultured bacterium
TGCGGCACAACTCCTCGGCCTGTTCGACGTTCACCTGGAAGAACGACGGCGCCGATACCTGGAATGTCTTGCCCAGCACCGACTGGTTCAGGTGCCCCCTGCCGGCAAGTACCGTTGTCTGGGAGCCCATTATCCGGTTGGTGCGCGCGGGAACCACGCTGTGCAGTACGCCTGTGACCCCGGGTTGCTCGGCAATCAACTCGGCCGCCCGCAGGTCGAATTGCGGGGTCCGCGTAACGACAATGGCCAGGAGGCCGCCGTCGCGCGTTCCCTGGCGCAGCACCAGGTGCCGGACGTTGCCATCGTGCTTCGTCTCGTCGTATGCCGTTTCCCCGGCCGCAACCAGGATGGCGCGTATCGCTTCGCGCAACCGGTCGAATTCCACCGGATGGAGCAGGCAGGCCGGCACGTCGAGCAGGTCGTGGGTGCCGCGCCTGAAGAACCCGATCGTCGCACCGTCACCGGTCGAGCCGACCGGGTACTGGGTCTTGTTGCGGTAGTGCCAGGGTCCGGCTTCGGTGGTCACATTCCGGACCGGCACGAACACCTGTCCGATACGCTGCAGCGTCTCGTTGACGTAGAGCTTCTTGACCACGAGCTGCCCCTGGTAGTTGATATGCTGAAGCTGGCAGCCGCCGCACACGCCGTAGTGAGGACAGGGCGCGGAGACGCGCAGGGGCGACGGCTCGAGGATCTCGTCGATTTCCGCAACTGCGTAGTCGCGCTTTTGGGTGACAATGCGGGCGCGCACGCGTTCCTGCGGTGCGGAGAACGGCACGAACACCTTCATGCCGTCATGGGTAGCAAGGCCGTCGCCACCCTGCACCAGCTTGTCAATCAGCAGCTCGACTACCATGCGATCTGCACCTGGCGGACTATTTCCGAAGCCAGCTTCCTTATGGCCTCGGCCGCGGCCACTTCCTCGGTCTTCACGTTCGGGTCGTAGGTTACCCGGGCCGACGCGACCCCCTTGTAGAATTCTTCATTGCGGGTCTGGTCGCGCGCGTCCACCTGCGCGCTCACACTCAGTTCGTAGGTGGACACGGCCTGGTCGCCGGTGTAGGACGACGCGGTTCGGTTGTAGCTCGAAACGGTCGCAGTCACCACCAGGTCGGCCGCCTCGGTATTGGTCACATGCAACGTCCGGTCGGACGCGAACGCCGCGGTGAGCGAGTCGGTTAGGGCTTCGGCCAGGCCCGGTTGCGTCGTCGTATTCGTCGCCGGAGGCACCGCTACGGTCCTCAGGTGCGAAGGCAGCAGCGAATGGGTCGAATAGCCGCAACAGCCGGCGAGCAGGGTCAGAGCGAGGACGAGACTACGCACAATAGGATTGTCGGCGGACGGGCCGGAAAGTCAAGAAAGCGAGCGAGGTCTCTGCGGTGCGGGCGCGCTGTCCGATCGGTGCCGCCGAGACCAAGTCAGATAGCAGAATGCAGAAGTCAGAATGTCTGGCAGCCGGCGATTGGCAAGCGGGGGACTGCGTCAAGCCGCGGGCGAAAGTCAGCTAGTCGAGCGAGGTTTCTCCGTAGGCTTCATCAATTGCCCGCCTGATTCCTTCGAAGGTGAACGACATCGCGCAGGTCGCGCCCATATCGGACAGCATCTCGGGTACGGCGCAGTCCCGGTTTATCCTCACCGCGATTATCCGCTTGCCGAGCTCATCGGCCTTCCTGATTTCCCATTCCATCCAGCCGTCCGTGCTGGATGTCGCCCCGATAACGCACAGCAACCCACTGGCCGCGCCGATTTTCTTGGCGAGTGCCTGCTTGACCAGCTCGGCCCCCGGACTGTCAACCGGCTCCGCCGGCGGCTCGTCGTTAATCCAGAGCTGGGCGAAGCCCGGCATCTTCGACCAGTTAACCAGCACGTCCTTGTAGTATCCATCATTCTCGTGGTCGAAGCTGAGATAGACCTGCTTCGAGTCAGTCGGCGCCGGCGCGGGCTCTTCGTCCAGGGGGACCGGCCTGGGCGCGCGCGCTGCCCGCTGCCTGGACGTCGGCCTTTCGGCCCCGGGTTTGCGCTGAATGGCCGCTTTGATGGCATCGTAGGCCGGGTTCCAGCCCAGGCCGTAGAAGTCGGCGACGAACCGGCTCGCCAATGCGGGAGGCAGAGGGCAGTTGTCGACCTTAGCCGGATACGTACGGATCCACCGTTGGTTGATCTCCCGACTCATCACCTCGATCAGTTCCCGCTCCACCCAGTGATAGTTGACCGAGATAATCGAGATGACCGGTACAACACAATCGACCGGCCGCGTGGTGCTGTCGAGCTTGCGAATCAGGGAATCGCCGGCGGTCATCTCGCTGACCTGGATGAACGGGCTGACCCGGTCCCGGCGCAGCGCGAACGCCAGCTTCCGCGCGAAGTCCTGGTCCTGGAAGCAGTTGGCAATAAGGATGTGGGGTTGGTCCTGTCCCTTGGGGAGCTTGGCTCTGAAACCGAGGTTCATCTCCGCCTCCTGTCATGCGACACCGACTGCGATACATCATCCTCATGGGACGAATGCACGGCGTCGCGTTCCATCACGGGATTGTATGAAGGCTTACCGGGCTTGTCAAATCGGGACGGGAAGCGTGGGCGAAGCTATCTGCGGGTCGGTCCGCCAGGACCTTGCGCGACGGCCCCGTTCGGTGATATCATTCAACAAACTCCCGGCCAGAAAATCGGGTGACAGACCTCTATGTTCATTCGCTACCCTTGGCGTTTCGGCTGCTTCGCGACGTGTTCGGATAGTGACGTTGACGTGGCTGAGCAGGGGCGTATAATCCTCCCAGGTGGACGGGAGTCTGGATGGATGGGCGGACTCGAACTGCCGGCGCCGGACGACCGAGCCGGTTTCGTGACTGACAGGGGTAATCACAGGGCAGTAGTCAATTCTTCAGGAGGTATGATGGCAGCAAAGCAAGTGTTGGTTCTGGCTATGCTGGTTCTGGCCGGCTCGGGCTTCGGCGCGTGGCTGTCCTTGGACGGCGGCGGCGCGCAGGCGCCGGTGGTCAGGGTCACAGACCAGGGCTCAAACGCGACCGTGATCGACATCACGGTGCATGGAGTGGAGACCGAGGCGAAGGACGTCGCAGGCCAGACGTACACCGTGGTGCGCCTGCCCGGCGAACCCGCGATGACCGGCAGGGTCGGCTCTCCCGGGCTGCCTCAGATTGTGCGCAACCTCGGGTTGCCCGACGGCGCGCAGGTTTCAATCGAGGTGCTGGAGAGTGAGTACCAGACGTACACCGGAATGCTGGTGTACCCGGCCCAGAAGCCGCTGACCGATAACGACCAGGAGAGCTTCACGATTGACAATCGGGCCTATTCAGCGGACGCCGAGTATCCGGGCGTACTGACGCAGGTCGCGTACCAGACCGTGTGGCGCGGACTGCCGTTTGCGAACGTCGTCGTGTCGCCGATGATCTACAACGCGGCGCGGCAGGAACTTCGGGTCTACTCACACCTGCGCGTGCGCGTGGGCCACCCGGGCATGCGGGTACGCCGGCAGATTGAGCCCTGGATGGCGGCCGTCTATCGCAACAACATCGATAACTTCGACCAGCTCGGCGCGGACATAGCATGGAACGACGACCCGGGCGTGCGCTACCTGGTCATCACGACGCCGGACTACTCCGGCACCTGGCTGGACAGCCTGGTCAACTGGCACGAGAAGCGGGGCATCGAAACCCGGGTCATCGCCAAGTCGGGTTGGACCGACGTTGCGGTCAAGGACTCGATTGCGGCCGAGTATGGTCGCAGTACCCCGGCGATCCTGCGCTGGGTGCTCCTGGTCGGTTCCGAGAACGAGGTACCGCAGCACACCTACCCGGGTGTGGCCGCGGCCGACATCTGGTACGGCGACGTGGAGCCGCCGTCCGGAGACAATTACTTTGAACTGGGTGTGGGCCGTTTCTGCCCGGCCGACACGGCCGACCTGGCAAACCAGATTCGGAAGACCCTGAAGTTTGAGAAGGCACCGCCGCTGACGCCCGACTGGTGCAGCAAGGTCACGCTGGCCGCACATTCGCAGGAATACCCGGGCAAGTACTCGGCCTGCACGCGCGGGATCTACAACTATCCTTACGCGTACTACCAGTACACGTTCGACACCATCATGGGCGGGACCAACGGCACGAACGCGATGGTGGTTTCCGACATCAACGACGGCCGGGTGGTGGTGAACTACCGCGGCCACGGCAGCGAATACGAATGGTGGCAGTGGGACCACAACAGCGCGAGCCTGACTGCGACGGAAATCAACTCGCTCACCAACGGCGACCTGACGCCGGTAGTCATCAGCTGTTGCTGCCTCAGCCATGTGCTCTCCTACTCCGGCGGGCCCTGCCTCGGCGAGTCGTTCATGTCCAAGTACCCGGGCGGCGCGGTCGCGTCGCTCAGCGCCTCCGAGCCGTCGTACACCATTCCGAACCACGGATGGGACTCGCTCTTGATCCGCTGCCTTGGGGACACGTACACCCACAGTGTCCCGGGCGTGCGGGACTACGTGTGCCCGGTCTGGGATCTGGGCTGGATGCTCTGCAACGCGGACGCCTACATCCAGCATTATTACGCCTCGCAGGGCGGGACCGACAACGCCCGCATGTACTTCTGGCTGGGTGACCCGGCGCTGAACGTCTGGACCGGCGCGCCGGCAGCGCCGACCGTTGACCACCTACCAGTGGTGCCGCTGGGCAGCTTCGATTTCGACGTGCATGTGGAAAGAACGGGCGCACCGGTCGAGGATGCGCTGGTCTGTGCCTGGAAGGAAGGCGAGTTCTACGTGACCGGCCATACCGATGCCTCGGGCAACGTGACGCTGGCGATTGAGGCGACGACACCGGGTGACTTCTCGGTCACGGTGACCGGTCACACGATTCTACCGTACGAAGGTACGTCCGTGGCCCAAACCAGCGGGACCGCCTACGTCATGTACTTGCGCAGCACGGTCAACGACTCACCGCCCAACGGCAACGGCGACGGCTCAATTAACCCGGGCGAGACCATCATCCTGCCCACCTGGGTGAAGAACTACGGGGACTCGGCAGGCAACAGCCTGGCCGGGAAGCTCCGCATCAGCGACACGTACGTGACCCTGCTCGACTCGTCCAAGGGCTTCGGAAACATCGCCCCGCACGACTCGGCGTTTACCGGGCCGGCCGGGTTCGAGTTCACAGTGGCGCCGGCCTGCACCAACGGCCACCAGATTCACTTCGTGATGCACTGCCGCGATGTCTACGATTCCTCCTGGAATTCGAACATTTACCTACGCGTGGGTGCGCCGTACCTGACTTACCAGAGCCAACAAACGGTGGACACCACCGCGGGCGGGAACCAGAACGGGCGGCTGGACCCGAATGAGCGGGCCCAACTGATTGTCTTTGTCGGGAACACCGGGTACGGCAATGCGTCAAACGCGACCGGCGTGCTCAAATCCGGGGACGCGCGGCTGGTGGTCGAGGATTCGACCGGCGACTTCGGCATGATTCCGGCCGAGAGCACGGGCAGCAACTCGGCCGACCCGTTCGTGGTCCAGGCCCTGACCATGCCTCCGGAGACTCCAATCCCGTGTACCCTGGAGGTCTCGTGCGGCGGGATGAGCTGGACGCTAGCGTTCGACATCATCGTCGGTGAGCTGCGGACCACGGACCCAATTCCGGACGGACCGCGGACCCCGGTTCTGTACTGGGCATACGACGATGCCGATACGCTCTATGACCTGCACCCGATCTACGACTGGGTCGAGATCAATGGCGTCGGCACGCAGATCACCTATGCCCAGAACGACGACGTCGAGCTCATCAGCATCCCGTCCGCATTCGGTCCGGTTATGTTCTACGGGCAGTCGTACACCCAGCTCTCGGTCTCGGCCGACGGCTGGATTGCCTGCGGCAACTACACCACCTCCAACTACACCAACACAGCCCTGCCGAGCACCGCGGCGCCGCCGGCCCTGATCTGCGGCAACTGGGACGACCTGTATCCGGTCTCGGGCAGCGGCGGAGCCGGCTACATCTACTACTACCACGATTCGGCGAACCATCGCTTCATCGTCGAGTTCGACAGCGTCCGCTACTACTCCGGCGGCAACCGCGACAAGTTCGAGTTCGTGTTCTACGACACGACGCTGGCGGCCGCGGACGGAAACAGCCAAATCCTGGTCCAGTACATGACCGCGAACCAAACCAGTTCGACGACGGTCGGCATCCAGAACCAGAGCCGGGCGATCGGCATCCAGTGCCTGTTCAACGGCAGCTACCACCGGGGCGCATCGCCGCTCGTCCCGCAGCACGCCATCCTGTATACCACCGACGCTGCGACCGGCATCAGCGAACCCGGCGCGGAGGCGGGCTCAGAAATCGTGAGGCTGGCGGTGGCGGTCACGCCGAACCCGAGCAACCGGGCGGCCCGCATAGCGTGGCAACTGCCGGGACCCGGGCTGGTGCGGCTCCGGGTCTATGATGCCGGGGGCCGGTGCGTGCGGACCCTGGTCAACGAGGCGATGCCGGCGGGCAGGCACATCTCGGCCTGGGACGGCCGGGACGATCTGGGCCGGACCGTAGCCAATGGTCTGTACCTGTACCGATTGCAGGCGGGCGACCGCTCCCTGACCGCCAAGGCAGTCCTGCTGCGCTAGTCAGCGCAAGCTCAAGCTCAAGCGGGGGCCTCGCGGCCCCCGCTCGGCGCGCTCGGGCGGGCCGCAGCAGACGGTCTACGGTTCACAGTGTACGGTTGGCTGAAGCTGGAAGTGCGGGTTCGGCCACTGGGAACTGGAATATGACCTTGGGCGCGAATGCGTCTCACTCACGCCAGAAGCGCGGCTGGTCTAGAAGCAGTCGCCGGTTCCGCTCTCGGCAGCTCTCAGGAGTTCTTCTTGCACTGCCACCGAGGCCAGTTGTCGGCCTTGTGGCGGTTATTCTCCCACTGGAGAGGCTGGAGGTTCTCAAGGTCGTCCGTCCCGCCCTTGGATACAGGCTTGATGTGGTCAATCTCCCACCCGTACACCGTCTCAGTACCGTACGAGAACCTCTGTATGGATGCCCCACAGAAATCCCTTCGGTGGGCGGTGAGGGGGTGGGGAGGTTCGGGATGGCCCTTGCTCCACACGGCCTCGACTACAGCATCTGGGAAACTATCACCAGTGGCGGTCGTTCCGAATCGTCTGGGCATATGTACCTCCCGGTTGTAGCCAGCAGGCTCTTGAGCCATTCTAAGACTCGCGGGGATGGCTGTCAAGCCGGCGGTCGTCCCCAAGAACTGACATAGGACTAACCACAGAGAGCACAGACTTGGTGAAGGTCGGAATTCCGCTCCGCACCCTCCGATTCTCTGTGTGCTCTGTGGTTCAATATCGGATTTAGGGTCGTCGGTTCGGGTTCACTATAGTGAACCGCGTGGAATGGGCAGCAGGTTGGCTGTCTGGAATCGGGAGTCCGCTACTGCGAAGCAGGAATTGGTAGCTCGCGCCTTTGGCGCGACGGCAGGGGAGACGCCGCCCGCGCGTCAGCCAGTCAGAGTTGGATACTGCGACCCCGTTTCCTCCCGGGACAGAAGCGCCCCTGCAGGGCAGGGGCGCTTGGATTGTCCGGTATGCTTGTCAGCGAGTCACTGCGAGCTTGCCCGTCATCGTGGTCGAGCCGGACTCCAGCCGATAGAAGTAAACCCCAGCGGGTCGAGACAGCCTGACTGACAGCTTGTTCGGTCCGGATTGACCCTGCGCCGTCGCTGCAGCCACGGTCCGGCCCATGTTGTCGAAGAATGCGATCTTCACGGCCCCGGGTTGGGCCAGGTTGAAGGCGACGTAGGCAGCGCCATTGCGGTAACTGGCCCGGCTGGCTGCCACCGAAGCGTCAAGCGGCTTCCCCTGGGGGCCGAATGTGATGAATGGGAGCCAGACCTTGCTGTACGCCGGGACGTTGCAGTCCGGAATCGGGACCGTCTGCTCCGAGAAGCCGTCTCTGTCGCCGTACTCGACCGAAAGGAAGTCGATCGTCCCCTTCTTCTTGTCCTTCTTCCGGTCGAGGCAAGCCACGAAGGCCGTGTCGGTCTCGTCGAGATACTCTGCGCCGTTGGTCAGGTCGAACACCAGGTTGTGATTCGGGAACGGCTGGTCCGTAATCTGGCCCTCCAGAGCCCAGAACCGGCGGAAATAGTAGACCCCCAACGGGGCACCCGGGCTTCCAGCCCCAAACGCGATGCTGATTCGGTCCCGGCAAGGGTGGGTCAGCTTGACTCGCGCCAGCGCGGTCGGACTGTACTGGTTCCGGTCGTTGACATAGTACACAAAGCCCTGGCTCAGTCTTGCCTTCATGGTCTTGACGGCGTAGTAGGACATCCAACAGTAGCCTTCGTTGCCCCAATCGGTACCCCAGGAATTAACCAGTCTGAATGCGCCGGGGCCGTCGGCCGTTTGCTTGTTGTCGTCGTAGCCGACGATGCAGACCGCGTGACCGCCGCGGGACTTACCGGTCTTGTCGTGAACCGTATAGACGTTATCGTAGTCCTCGATGTTGTCGAAGTTGGCGTAGACGTTGATCCCGAGGACACAGGTATGGTGGTTCGCCAGGATATACTTGACCTGATTGATGCCGACATCGGTTGCTACGCTCACGCCCCAACTGTCAAAACCCCGATAAGATATGGCGTCCTCGTAGGCCGATTCGGTAGGCCACGTGGTGTAGTCGTAGTCATGATACGGAAAGTCGCTCATCATGCACGCACCCTGGTCGCAAATCAGTATCTGGGCATCCGTCATGGAAGCGCCCCCGTCACGCCCGGCATTGATTTGATTGTAGACGAATGACGGACTGATCTGATGCGCGGGATCGTCAAGATCCCACGGAACCGGCGGGTATCCCCATGTCTTTTCGATATACTCGATGTGGGTCTTGTCATAGTAGCCGGATGCCCAGCCAACGCACGAGTTCTGATTGCCCTGGTCGCCGACCGGTGGCATCTCCGACGTAAGGTCGATCGCACTCGGTGGGGCCGCTGTGGGCGCGCCCCGAGGGATCGTATACTCATCCAGCATCTTCAGACCGGGCACGGTATACGGGTCAACGAACAGCAGACCCCCGGCCGGATGCAGCTTCTTGGCCTCGGACAGGCCTGCTCCTGATGCAAGGAGCACGGCCACGGCAAGGCTCAGACAGACTTTGAGCTTCACAGCTCCTCCTTTGTTCTTTGTGCCTCTCGGCACTGCCATGACTCACGGACTGCATCTTTCATGCCAGGGAGTGATGGACGCAGATGCGTGACTTACGAGACCGGCCCGGCGCAATGTGTAACCGTTCGGTGACAGCGTGTAACCGAACGGTGACAGACGGGCCGCCCACTCGTCGGCGGAAGGAGAGGAGAAGTCGGGGTCGGGCTCGTAGCGGGTCGCAGCCTCGACCTGAGCCTCGGCTTCGGCCAGGTCCTGCTTCAGCTTCCGCAGATAGTCGTCAGGCAACATGACCGCGTGCCAGCGGTTGGTCTGGGCCATCGTGCGATTCTAGGACTCGCGAACGGACGTATCAAATGGGCGGAATGGTGTTCCCGAATCAGGACGACATGTGGCGACTGGTGCTGATTCTCCCGTGCTTACGGCCACCAGCATGAAGCGAGTCGCATAAATTCCGTCTGGGCCTTCCAATGACGGCCATGGCCGCGTGGTCTGTTGCGACAGCGACCACGACTCGTTGCCGGAAATGATGTTCTACACTGGTACGGTGTATTCCTACGACCCGCCACGACATGAGGCGTGGGAGCATCAGGGTTGGAGTCACCTCTCGTTTGTCTTTGCCGACGAAGGGGTGCATCCGGCACCTGTGGGTATCACGGCCGGCAATGCGATTGCTTTCGCAGCCGGTGACGTCGACGGAGACGTGCTAACCGATGTCGTGTGCATCAACGACGCCGATGATGAGGACATGCATCCGGAAGAGCGTGTGCATAATGAGAGTGAACTCGTGTGGAACGACGCAGTCCACGACGACCATCGGCTGACCTTCGGTGATTTCGACACGGATGGCAGCATGAACTTCGCGACCGCCGCGCCGGGTTGTCCCGGGATCTTTTCGGTCTCGGAGTGTCCTGGCGACGTCCAATACGACGTCGTGTACCGCGACACGGTCCTGCAACCCAACGGGGCCGAGGTGTCCACGAGCTCGGACAGTTCGATGCCGGTGCGCGCATCACGCCACACTAGTCGGATCAGCGGCCGGAACCTGTCGAGCCACGCGACGAACTTCGGGAAACGCAGGCGGTCGACGTAGGCTCGGCGGACCTCGGCTGTGTCGCGGCTGAACAGGTTCACGAAGAACACTTTTCCCTTCTTCGCAAAGACCCGGGAAATGCGCTCATCGGCGACCCGCCTGAACCGCTTCGGGCTCGCGCCATTCTCCAAGTAAGCGTCGGGCAGAGACAACAAGCTGCTCTCCGGAACCATGAGCGTGAGATAGTCAAACTCGGGCTCCCACCCGCCGATGACCAGGCGGTTCGAGCCATCGGCTGCGCTGCCGTCCAAGATCCGGCGGGCAACCTCCATGGCCGCACCCCATTTCGGGTTTGGCCTATGCTGCCGGATGAGGTTCAACAAGTTCGTGGCCAGCGTCGCACTAACGGCGACGGCCAGCAGAGACAGCACCAGCACGCGCAGTCGGTCGCGGAAGCGCAGCTCGTACTCAGCAAGACTGGCCGCCATCAGCCATGCTCCGACATTCGAGTAAGCCCAGATCTTCTCGTGATAGGGACCCCAGACCAGGGAAGCGAGCAGGGCCCCAGAGAAGACCGCCAGACCGATGAGTACGCCGCGGCGTGGCGCCGGCTCGGGCCCACCGTGAACGCGCAGCAGGCCGGCCATGAAGGCGAGCGCCAGTCCCCACACCAGCGGCAGGGCGATAAGCCGCAGGTAGAAACCTCGGTCGTGCGCCAGGAGCGACGCGGCGACCTGCCGCAGCCCGGCAAACTCGGCGGGCAGCACCGGGAACAGGCTGTTCGCGAATCCGAACAGCACGGCCACGAGATTGGTCAGCCGGAATCCGCCATAGGTCCCCAACTCGGGCATGTAGGTCATCGCGTGCCACACTGCGCCCAGGCCCTGATAGCCGGCAAGCGTCAATACTCCGGCGTAGATGGCGAGTGTGCTGAACGTCATCGTGAGCAGCAGGACGATGCCTGCCCGGTAGCGCCGCGTGATTACCAGGCCCAGCGCCAGAGCCACACCGATCAGCCCGGAGGCGAGGTAGAATGCTGCGCTTACGCCCAGCGCGACTCCGCCCCAGGCGGCAGGTCCACGCCAAGCCGAGACATTGCTGCCCGGTTTGGCCCGCGTTACGCTTAGCCGAACCAGAATCAGCCCCAGCACCATCCAAGGCAGAGCCGGTACGACCTCCGCTATATTCGTGGCCATCGTTCCGAACGCGGTGGAGAAAGCCAGGCCGAGAGTAGCCGCCGGCGCCACCCAGGCGCTTTCGAACATCGACGTCAGGAGCAAGCCGAACAGGACCAGGACGAGCGTCGCTGAGATGGCGTTGGCAACCTGCATTACCCGCAGCCCGCTGCCGACGCAGCCCAGGCGCAGCGCGGCACGGTAGCTCAGCCACGCGTGGAGTGGAAACAGGAAGTGCTTCTGGACGTTCGCCCGGAAGTAGTTCGGCAGACGGTAGCCGGCATCCCAGCGAAGCGGCTGCCAGGTCAAGCCGCCATCGGCCGGGGCTTGGACGTCGTGCAGACCCGGGAACACCCGCAGACCGTCGGGGTTGGGGGCAGATGAGGGAAGGAGTAGATACACGCCAAGGGCGCCGGCTGCGACCAGCAGAACTGCTAGCGCCCGCAGGCGGGCTCGCGGCAAGAGGGAGGTCATCGTGAAGTCTTCGCGGGGCGGGTCAGGGCGACGGCGGCGAAGAGGCAGATGAGGGGCTCGATTGGTGCGCGGAAGCGCGCGTCGCCGACCGTGCCGGTCACCGAGGTGAAGTAGAGAATCGGCATGAGCAGCCAGAGCATGCCACGGGTTCGTCGCAGGAACATACCGGCTAGTCCGAACCAGATGAGTGTGAAGTTGAACAGGGCGGCCACCGCGAGGACGATGGGAACGAAGAGCGGAGCGCCGCCCAATCGCGCACGCCATGCGGCGCGAAATGCCTGGATGACCTTGCCCCTGACGATCAAGCCGAGCGACGTTTGGAGCAGGTTCCTGGTTCCAGGCGCAGGTCCTGAACCGGAGTGTATGAGCAGGGGGCCGACGCTTATGGGGTTCAGAAAGTCGGCGGTGACGCCCATAAGCCAGACCGGGGCAGCCAGCCCCGGCCTGCGGAAGAAATGCTGCCGAGCCACTGTGGAGAGCTTCCGCCACATCGACGCCTCATCGTTGGTATCGATCGGGCCGAACTCCCTCTCGGTTTCGGCCCACATTGAGTCGCGGGCCTGCGGGATCGTTATGCCCTTCTCGGCGGCGACGACGGTGGCCGCGTCATACAGGTGGATGTTGTGCTCGGACGCGGTCGAGATAATATACCGGCCTGTCTTGATGCCGTTGCGAACGAC
Source organism: uncultured bacterium (assembly GCA_964610135.1). Classification (GTDB taxonomy): domain Bacteria; phylum Hydrothermota; class Tepidihabitantia; order Tepidihabitantales; family Tepidihabitantaceae; genus UBA2258. The sequence continues at coordinate 12,508 of CAZSUX010000004.1, forward strand.
CCACGGCGCGACGACGATCGAGGCACAGGCAAGGAGGATGCACGCATTCCCAATTCCCAATTGCCAATCCCTAGTCCCGGTCCCAAGCCAGAGGACGAAGATGGCAATAAGGATGGGGAAGAAGGTAGCGATCGGACGGGTAAGGACGAGGAGGCCGCAGCAGACACCGGTTCCGATGAGGTCGAGTATTCTGCCGGCCACGCGATAGCGGTTGAGCAGCAGCAGGCAGACCAGCAGCAGGCATGTGAACAGAGGTTCCGAGATAAGCTTGGATGAGAGGAACGCGAGGCTGGGACTGATTCCGACCAGCAGGGCGGCGAATGCTGAGGTGACGGGCCTAAGCTCAAGTTCGAGGGCAAGCCGCCACGTCAGCCAAACCGTAATGAGCGAGAGCAATAGCTGCATGGCGAGCGCCAAAGCGATAAACGACGAGTGATGGGCGACCACCGCCAGGGTGAGGAACAGCGGATAGACGGGCGTGCGGAAGAGTTCGGGGCGGAACGGCGGCACGGTGTCGCGCGTGAAGGTGTGAGAACTGACCAAGCTACGGGCGAGCGCTATATACTCGCGGCTGTCGCCGACTGACGCAACCGCCTTTGTTTCGAGCGAGACCCGCGGCAGTAGGATGAACACCAGCCGGGTCAGGACTGACAGCAGCAGGGCCGCGGCCAGCAGCCGGCCAGCTCCTCTTCGTTGAGAAACAGGGGCACTTTCCACATTCTCAGCCACCATTAAGGCTGGCCTGCATCCAGTGTCCATCAGCGGTGAGGATACGCCGGCCGAGGCCGCTGTCAAGCAGCGTGCTGTCGCCAAGGGCCAGCTTTGGGACGCGGCGGACCACGTGGTCTGGTAGATAACCTGTCGGGTGGCTTGGGAGGCGAGCTGGGAGATGACCTGGCACATAGCCTGGCAGGCGACCTGACACTTGGCTTGGGAGATGGCCTGCCAGATGATGTACCATGCGGCCTGGGAGGCACCATACGGGTCAGGGGGACTCAGTGAGTGCTGAATCATTGCGCCGTTTGCCCAGAGAAAGCGGCTCGCATTGTGTAGGCGGAGGAGAACAGACAAGTGGTCGAGTGGTCAGGTGGTCAGGTGACTAAAGGAAAGGACGAAGTGTAAGAAGGTGTACGATGAGACGCAGGAAGAGGCAGCAGCCGGAGCATGAGAGCCTGCGTGAGCAGCGTCTGCGGGAGATTGTGAATGAACTCGCGCCGGACGGCAATGAGACAAACTCGTATCATCGATTTGTTCTGGAAATGTGGTGATAATGCCATGTAAATCAACGGCTTGAGCCGTTTCGAGTCAAACTGACACCCCCACCTGGGGGACTACCTGCCAACCAGTTTGAGGCATAGCTTGAGGTATGGTCTGGAGCATCGTCCCGGAGGGTCCTTCGTCCATCGTTTTCAGGGTTGTCTGGAAAGTCACCGGCCGGGGTCCTTGGTCCGTCGTCTAGCCGGATATCCGGTCAGGAGCGGGGCTGGTTGCGGCCCGAGTCACGGGTCAAGTCGCCCGGCACGCTACTCAGCGTATCACTTAACAGGCAACGGCGTATGTGATCCTACAGGTAGTCTGATGGACTACCGGGCCCGTTGTTTCCTGAGTTGCTCGGTCTGCAAAGAGGACGGGGCTTCGCTGCCGAACCCCGCCCGCGTTATGGTATCGGCAGGCCAGCCGTCCATGTATACTCATTCATGGCCTTTGACGAGAAGCTGCGCCGCCGGGTGAAGTCCGTGTGCTATGCGCACGGGGTGAGCGTCACCGCGGTTTCGGGCTACTGCAGTTTCGCACTTCAGGTCGAGAAGACGCGAAAGCGGGTGAAGGGTCGGGATCTGGAACTGATCGTCGGGGCCCTGGTTACTCGCTACCTGGGGCTGGGCCTTGAGCGGAAGGTGCTGGCGGACATCGCGCGCAATCTGTTCAATGTCAATGTGCCGAACCGGAAGTGAGGGTTGCGCTTCGCGCTGAGACCGATAGGGGGAAGGCAGGTCGCGAGCAGCGGATGACAGGTCGAAAGTGTCGTACGGCGGATGCGGGCAGCGCGGGCCGGAACCGGGCGTTTCCCGGCTGCTTGACTTGGGTCAGCGTCCTGATATAATCGGAAGTTGACGGACGCCACTACACAGGAAAGCGAACCGGCTGTCGTCGAGCGGTCGAGCTCGGACGCCATCCTGCTGGCCACAGTCGGGTATGTCCCGCTGCTGTTCTTTCTGCCGCTGTTCGTGGGCACGAAGGAGCCGTTCGCGAAGTTCCACGGCCGTCAGAGTCTGGTATTGTTCGCGGTGGTAGTCGCCTTCAACATCGCGGTTGGAGTCACCGACCTGATTCTGGGCCGGATTCTGGGCAGCATGTTCCTGCTAGGCTTTTTCTTTAGGGCCGTGGCCTGGCTGGTCCACTATCCGGCCGGGTTCGTAGTAGCTGTGGCGTACGCGGTGCTGGTCATCATCGGCATCGTGCAAGCCGCCACCGGCCAGTACTGGCGCATTCCGGTCGTGGGCGTGTACGCCGAGCGGCTCAAGTTGTAAGTAGTCTGGTTCGCGATAACCTGAGGAGGTATTGAATGGATGAGGCACCGAAGCCCGAGCAGTCCGTGAATCCGGCGCCGATAAACGCCGATGACGTCGAGAAGGCCAAGGGGACGGCATGGCTGTCCTACCTGGGCATCCTGTGGCTGATACCGCTGCTGACGATGAAGGAGAACACCTTCGCCAAGTTCCACGTCAAGCAGGGCATCATGCTGACGATTCTCTGGGTCGCGAGTTCGGTCCTGGCGGTGATTCCGATCATCGGCTGGCTGGCCGACCTGGTCATCTGGGTCTTCGCCATCATCATGATGATAATGGGCATAGTCAATTCGCTCAACGGTAAGTACTGGACGATGCCGATCATCGGGAAGTGGGCGGCGGACTGGTTCAAGTTCTAGCAACCCTGACCGTAACTGAAGAGAAGCGCCGCCGCGAGGCGGCGTTTCCCTTACCCGGCCTCTCCACATTCTATTCACCCCTTCTTCCGATAATAGAGATTATGTAAACTAGCAGTGGATAACGCGCAACTGGGCTGTACCGAGCCGGGGTGGGTTATTGAGGGGTTGCAGACTTGTAGATTGCGGCGAGTGTCTCCCCCGCACGCGGCCAGAGGTAGTTATCACGAATGCGGTCGCGCAGGGCGGAGTCTTTCTTGCGGGCCAGAGCCTGTCTGAGCGAGTCCGCTATCGACTCATCTGACGTCGGCTCCAAGTAGCTGGCGAGGTCGCCGAAGTACTCCTGAGTGCCGCCGTAGCGGGTGATGCAGACTTTGGCGCCGGCCAGTCCGGCTTCGAGCGCGGCCAGGCCCGGGGTTTCGTATAGCGACGGCAGGATGAAGGTATCGCAGGCCGCGTAGGCCGATTCGAGCATCGGTGAGTCCGGGGCGAGCCCGGGGATGACTTTGATAGTCGGAGTCTCGGCCACGAGCTTCATGCACTGCTTCGCGTACCCGGTCTCGGATACCGGGCCGATGAGCACGGTCTTGACGCCCAGGGCTTTGGCCGCCTTGAGCATGGGGAAGACGTTCTTGCGGGCCGGGCCGACGTGGCCGACGTAGAGCACGAAGTCACGCAGGCCGTGTTCTTTGACAAACAGGTCCGGGGTCGCCTTGGCAAACCTCTCCTCTACGCCGTTGGGCAGTTCCTGCATCTTGCTCGCCGGGACCCCAAAACCTTTGGCCAGCATCTCCATTTCGTCTCTGGTGTCGGGCAGGACCAGTTCGGCCATGTCGCAGAGTTCCTTACAAAACATATGTTCCGTCCAGAACCCACCGCGCTGGCGTACTTTACGCGCTATACCGACCGCGGTCGCGACCCGGTTCGGGTTATGGCGGGAGTAGAATACCGGCGTGACGATAAGCCGCATGCCCAGGCCATGCATGGAGCGGCCCAGGTGGTAGGTGCCGACATGGGAGCCGAACAGGTGGAAGAAGGCGTATTCCTTCAGGTCGTACCGCTTCCATGGGTCGAAGAACTCGACTTCGACCCCAAGCTTGCCCAGTTCGCGGGCGAGGGAGCGCATCTGGACCTCTACCCCGCCGCCTAGTACGGTTATCGCTGAGAATGAGCCGAACAAAACCCTCATCGGGATTGACGAGTGACGATTGGCGATTGACGAATGGCAGACGGACAGAAGCAGCGGGATTGGCGAGTGACGATTGGCAATTGACGAATGTCAAGCTGGTTCATGGTTGATGGCGAACTATAGCCTAGCCGCGGTGGCCCTGCAAGTTCTTCCGCGCCTTGCGATGCAGGCTGCGAGCGTGGAGCAGCAGGCTGGGCTTGCGGGCAGCGAGGTTCTTCGGGTCGAACCGGACCGGTTCGGGCAGCGCGTGCCATTCGAGTTCGGACAGCGGCCAGGTGCCGGCGGCCGAAGGTAGCAGGGCAAAGCGGTTGTCCTGTTCGACAATTACAGCAAGGTTGGCCTCCGTCTTCTTTGCCTCGACCTCCAGCCGGCCATCGGAGACGCGCGCCGACCATTCGAACCGCTCACGCCGCTGCCACCAGCGGGCGTACTCGGTCATGGTCGTAATTGAGCCACAGCGTTCCTTGGCGTATTGCAGGACGTCGGCCAGCAGGTCGCTGAACTGAACGATGCGCTCGGGATGGTCGTACAGGAAGCAGGGTTCCTGCCGCGCAACCTGCAGGTCGATAACCGAACGAAAGTAGGCGGCCATCTGCGCGGCATTCGCCCGGGCAGCGGCCAGCCTGCCCAGGCAGATGGGATGGACCGGCACCTGCAGGACCTTGCTCAAACGTCCGCCCACAATTGGACGAAACGGCAGGTCATCGTAGGCGAGGCAGAACTCGGATGAGTATTCGAAGCCGAGCCGTTCGAGTGTCCGGTTCAGGTTGGGATTCCACTCGCCGTACGGGGCTACGACCCCGACCGGAGTTATGCCGGCAGCGTCCATCGCGTCTTTGCCTTTCCGGAAGTTGTCGTGGTTGCGGGCATAGTCGGGATAGACGGTGTGGCGCAGGCAGTGGAGTTGGATGTCATGGCCCTGGCGGGCAAGGTCGGCGAAGAGGTCGAGATGGGCTATGTGCGCGCCCACGTTCACGTACCAGCTGAACTTCATGCCGACGCGGTCGGCAAGCCGGGCCACTGCCTCAAGGTCACGGCGCAGGCCGAAGTCGGTGTCCACGCGGAAGGCGAATGTGCTGAGCGATTGCTGATTGATGAAAGGCACCGGGGAGAGGTGAACGTAAGGCAGACCTTTGTGGGCCAGAAGGAACCTGAGGCAGTTGGCAACCAACCGCCGTACCTCTCCCCTGCTGGTCCGCGCCACGGTGTCAAAGGGGAACCGCGGCGTGTCGGCCGGGAACCGCTTCGGTCCGGATGCGGAACTGCTCAGGACATCAGAAACCTCGAACGGCAGCAGGATGCGGAACCCGTGTCCGGCCGGAGTCGCGAGGATTGCCTTTGCTCCTGAGTCCGTAACCCCGACGTTGGCCTCCGGTAGCAGCAAGCCCCGCGTCTCGACGTCCACGATGCCGACGTTGCGGAACAGAGGCGAGTCGCCCTCGGCTGCGATCCAGTGCAGCCGTTTGGCCGCGGGTTTCAGTTCGATCCAGACGTCGGCGGCGTTGACCACGGCGGCCAGCAGGCCTCCGCCGGACTCGATGTGGTGCCAGATTCGTTGTGCGTGCACCTCGCCCGGCTTCCGGTTCAGAATTACCACGTCCCGGCCGCTCAGTCGCGAGCCGGACCTGAAGCTGACGCCTTCCTGCCTCAGCAGTTCTTGCCAGTGTAGGTTCTCGTCCCAGAGCGTGATCATCGGTTCCTCGCCAGCCCGATGTCCTCGGGAGTGACGCCCTTCAGGACCAACAGGAACACGGAGTACGTCAGAACCCCGAACCCGATGCACCCGAACAGGTTCATCCCCCGCAGGAGGTGAACGACAACGCCCATGGCCGCGGACGCGACTAGCGGCGCCAACGTCCGTAGTTCCAGCCTGGGCTTGACCAGACTCAGCAGACTCCGACCCATCAGTACCAGCAGGCACGCTTCGCCGGCAACGATCGCCAGGGCCGCACCGGTCGCACCGGCGAGCGGAACCGCCACTAGGTTGAACGCGACCGCGGCCCCGACCCCGATTGCAGTGTTCCGGAGGAACCGGCGTTCGTTTCCCGCCGCCAGCAGCGTGTAGCCGGCCAGGCTGTTGAACATGCTGAGCGGCAGGAACCAGACCAGGATGCGGAGAACCGGGAACGCGCCGGCATACTGCACGCTGAAGACCCCGCCCAGTATCGGCCGGGCGAGGATGAATGCACCCACGCAGAGCGGGATGCTGAGCGCGAGTATCATCCGGACCATCGTGCCGACCAACTCGGCCAGCCGGCCGGGCTGGTCTTTGAGGAACCGGGAGACGACCGGGAAGAAGACCGTGTAGAACACGCGGTCAAGGGTCATCAGGAAGAAAACGAGGCGGTAGGCGCTGTTGTAGATTCCGGTCTGCTGGAATGTAGCCAAGAGACCAAGTAGAATCAGGCCAAGGTTGACGTGCAACTGGGTAAGCAGTGAGGATGCGCCGATCGGCCAGGCCGACTTGAGGAGGGCTCGCCATCGGGTTGGGACCAGCCGCAGCCGGGGCAGGCCGAAGCGTGGCACCAGAACGAAAAACAGCACCAGCGCCCCCAGCGCCGTCGCTGCTCCGAACGCCACCGGCACCAGGAGCACGCTCCGTGCATTCCTGACCAGTAGCAGGACCAACCCGAAGTACGTGCAGTTCGTGACCACGCGGGAGATGGAGACGAGCCCCATCTTCTCCGCACCGATAAACACCCACTCGAGCATCACGCTCTGGACGACCACGGCACCGGCGTAGAGCACGAGCAGCCATTTCACCATACCCGGCTTGGGCAGGACCAAGGCAATCAGCACCATCACAGCGGCGGCACCCAGGCTGAGGAGGAATCGCAGCGGCGCCAGGTCGCCGACGAGGTTTCCGGCCAGGGACCGGTTACGGGCGACCGACCGGGCGCCGACCGTCATCAGGCCGAAGTCGGTGAAGACGACGCCGTAAGCCATCACCGCGGCCACAAAGCCAATCTGGCCGAAACCGTCGAGCCCGAGCCGGTGGGCCAGCACGGCCGTGGTAAGGAACCCAAAGACACGAGACGCGGCCTCGCCGGCAAACAGGTAACCCGCATTCCTTAACGGGCCTCTCATTGGTCGAGCTTCCGGTAGATGCCCAGCAGAATCGCCTCAGCCGCGCTCCAGTTGTAGCGGTCAAGCACCGCCTCTCTTCCTGCCTCTCCCCTGGCCCGGCAGTCCTCGGGATTGGCGAGCGCCCGTTCCATCGCTTCGGCGACCGCGGCCGGGTCGGCCGGGTCGACCAGCCAGCCGCAGCCGGTCTCCTCCACGACTCGCCCCATTTCCGGGAACCGGCTGGCAATCACTGCCAGACCGGTGGCCATGAAGTCAAACAGCTTGTCCGGCAGATTCGTGTAGTCGTTCCACCAGTATGGCTGGAACAGGACGACGCCGAGCGAACACGACGCGAGTTCTCTGAACATGCCTTGATACGTCGGAATCCAGCCGAGGAAATCCACGCGCGATTCCAGGCCCGTCTGTCTGAGGAAGTCATGTGACCAGTCTTCCAGCCCCTCACCGGGTGCGAACAGGCCCATCACTCTCAGGCGGACGTGCGGCAGTTTCGGGGCGACGAGCGCGAACGCCCTGAGCAGGACGTCGAATCCGCGATGGCGGCAGATGAGCCCGGTGCAGACCACCCACGGTTTCCGCTGTTCCTCCGGTTCCGGAACGAGACCGACGGGCGGCAGATTGGCGACCACGGACACCCGGCGGCCGAGGCGCGCGAACCTTCGGGCCCTGGTCCGGGTCGTGTCGATGATCCAGTCCGCGTGCCTGACTGCGGCGTGTTCGAGTAACCGCACCAGAAAGTAGCTGAACCAGCGCAGCGGAAGCGGCAGGTCCTTCCGTTCCAACTGGATTCGTGGGTAACTCTCGGTTGCCTCGTAGACAACGCGGACGCCGGGCCGGCCCCGCTTTATCAGCAACCCGGCTGCCAGCGCCCAAGGGTCGAAGCACTGGTACACGTCGGCTCGCCGTTCCAAGGCGGACCTGAAGATGTTCCGGACCGTACCCAGTTTGAGGATACCTTTGCGCGGCCGGACCCGAACGTAGCTGACTTCCGGCGGCAGGTCCGCGGTCGTCGTCTTGTTGAGGCCGATGAGCGTGACCCGACACCCGGCATGTACGAGTGACATCGCCACGCGGTCCAGGAAGCGGCTGTAGTCAACCGGCTGGGATGACGTCAGGAGACAGACCGAGCGTTTCGGCAGCGCTACGCCTAGTTCCTGCGGCCGGGCCGAGGTCGTCATCAGGCAGACCCGCAACGGTTGCCCGGCCTGGTTCAAGACGGCTGTTGCTCTGGTTCAGGTGGCGCGGGTTCCGCGTCCGGCTCAGGCGGCTTCACCGGCGGCTTGAGCTGACCCAGCACGCGCAGGCATTCTCGAGCCGTGTTGGTGTGAATCTCGGCTGTGTCCTTTGGGTCAAGCGCGTACCCGCCGGACGTCAGCGGTACCACCGGAATCCCGCGTTTGTGGCAGCCTTCGATGACTATCCGGTCGCGGAAGGCGAGGCCGCGCTTGGTGAGGCGCAGAGACCCGAGCTGGTCGTACTTGAACGGGTCGGCGCCCGCGACGTAGATCACAAGCTCGGGTTTGTGCTGGGCGAGTATCTTCCCGACGATGCGCTGCAGTTGCTCGATGTAGATGTCGTCACCGGTTTCTTCATCCAACCCGATGTCGAAGTCGGACCGTTCCTTGACCGGGTAGAGACGCTCCTGGTGGATGGAGAAAGTAAACACGTTGGTATCGCCCTGAAATATCTTGGCTGTCCCGTTGCCCTGATGCAGGTCGCAGTCGATGACCGCGGCCCGTTCGATCCGCTTCTCCTGTTGCATCTTGCGGATGCCAATCGCGATGTCGTTTACATAGCAGAATCCCTCGCCATGGTCGGCGAAAGCGTGGTGCCACCCACCACCAATGTGCATCGCGACCTTGTCCTCGAGCGCGAGCCGGCAGGCAGCGATCGTACCGGAGGCAAACAGCATGAAACCGTGGACGACCTCTGCGGTCAGAGGCAGTTCGGAGTGAACCGTTCGCGGACTCCAGCGGAGATTTAGCAGATCGTCCACGTACTCACTGGTGTGCACGAGCTGGATGTCTTCGATGTCGGGTTCCGGCGGCTCGATGAAGTCGGTCGGGACAGCCTGCCCGGTCATCAGCAGGTTATCCCGCACCATTGGATACCTCTCGGTCTGGAAAACATGGGCGCCCAGGTCTAGCTTGTAGCGGTCAGAGTAGACGAATCTCATGACGGGTCCTTTCGATTCTCACGCCCCGAAAGTCGGGGCGCAGAATTATAGGCCGTCGATTCCGGCTGTCAAACCGGAGGGTTCCGCCGTCGCTTCTCAATCAGGGAGACGAAGGCTTCGAGCCGGGTCAGGATGCCGGTCTCGCTTGAATGTTCGTCGAGCGAGAGCGCGAGGTAGGCGATGCCGGCGTCACGGGCAGCCCTGGCCATGGTCGGCTGGACGACCGTACCGGGCATGCAGCCGAACGGATGAACGTGGATGACGCCGTCGAACCCCTGCTGCGCAGCAAGGAGGAGTTGCCCCACCGAGTTCTGGTCCTCGCCGCCCACGCAGTAGCGCCAGTATGGCGCGCTCAGGGCGCGCATCCGTCTCACCTCATCCTTGCCCAGCCGGAAGCCATGAAATCCCAGCCAGCGATGCGCGGTCAGGAACGGGTCCACGAGGACCCCCATCTCCCCCATGCGGGCGATGATGTCAAAGTTGATGAAGGGTTCGACCACGCAGTAGCTCTCACCTACCAGTTTGACTCGTAGAATCCGCGTCCGGCCGTTCGTCGGCAGAGCGGCAAACTTCGTTGGGGCCGATCCCCGAACGCGCAGAATGGCGGCCGCACCCTCAGCGGCCTGTACCTCATCAAGCAGCGCATCCAACAGCCGGCGGCAGGAGCCGGCGTCAGCCGCATTCGGCATCGCGTGCCGGAACTGGGTCTCGACCTCGTCCACCGCGGTCGATTTCAGCCAGCCGATACGGAGAGCACGCAGTCCGTTGAGCACGGCGGCAGACATTCGGCCGCGGTTCAGGGAGCGGATTTCGTCGACGATTTCCGGAATCCGGTCGTGGCGCAATTCCAGCAGCCGGAACCGGAACCCTTCATCGCGCAGGATCCGGGCCTGGAGCCAGCCGTAGTAGCCGAACCGGCATGACCACGAACCGGTCACATATGCCAGGGTGTCGGCACCGGCTTCGAGGCAGCGCACCATGTTGCCCAGCGTCGTCTTGAATGGCACGCACATCATCTCCGGGGCCAGCCGGGCACCCAACTCGACGATTTCGCGGGTCGGCTTCGGCGGCAACACGACCTCCGCCCCGAGCGCTCGCAGCAGCCCTTGCAGCGCAATCGGGGCCGTGCCCATGTAAGGGAACGCTATCTTCACCGCTTCCTCATCCTCAGCAGGTCGACGAAGGACTCTACCCGGGTAATAAGCCCGGCCTCGCCGGTGTGCTCGTCCAACAGAAGCAGTATCGTCGGCACGCCGTACCGGTGAACGGCTGCCCGCTGTATCAGTTCGTTCGTTACCGCTCCGGTTCCGCAGGCGAAGCTGGCCACGAGCAACAGCCCGTCTACCTTGTCGACTTCAAGCAGCCGGCGCGCCGCGGCGATCAACTCGAGCTCGTAGTACCAGTTCAAGGCGTTTCCCCGCCGCGATTCACTCGCCACGTCGGCTTCGGTTGGGAACACCACCATAGGCTGCCCGCCTACCTCCCTGACTTTGTCCAGCACATCAAGGCTCAAACCTGAGTCGAATAGCAGGTAGGGATGGCCAACGACCCCGACTCTGACCGCCGGTCCATCGTCCCCGGTCGCCCCTCTGCCGTCCTTCGGTGCTAGTTCCGAGAACACGTGCAGCGGCGAACCTTCGTCCGCCGTCCTCTGAGTCGCCCCCTGCGCGACGGCGTTCGCACTCCGGTAGGCACTCCGGATGCCGGCTTTGCTGTCAATGCCCGCGACGGCAGCGCGGAACGCCTGCTCGTCGCTTCCGGCCTGCCGGTCGAGAATCGCCTCGACGACGGGCGGCAATGAGTCGAACACGGCCCGGGTCAGGTCGGGCAATGCAATCGCTTTGGGACAGCCGAAGAACAGGTCCCTGCCGACCCTGGTGCAGACGATCCTCGGCAGGAAGAGCGCATCGACCTTGTCCTTCAGCTCGGCAACGTGACCGAGGAACGCCTTGACCGGAAGGCAGAGTTCAGAAGGCGACAGGCGCACTCCCTGCTCGATCACACGCCGGCTGGTCGGCGCCGAGAGCACCACTTCCCAGCCCAGTTCGGCGAAGAAAGTCCGCCAGAAGGCGTAGTGGTGATATGCATGCAGGGCTCGACAGATTCCGATTCTCTTGGCCAAGGGAGAACATCATAGGGAACCAGGCCGCGGAATCAAACCGGGTGGCCGACATCAGCGGTTGACACCTGCGGCTGCGAACCTACACTGGACCATGCGTCCCGCCACGTTCCTGCTTTCACTCCTGGCGTTCGTTGGCTGCCACCGGTGCGCTCGGTGCGGCGTAGTCACCGGACGCACGTCGATTGTGCGCTTCACGGACGCTGACGCGCCGCCGGTCGACAGCGGGCGCTACCCCGGTCCGCTTCGGATTCTCCCCTCGGACCATCCGCTCGCGGTCAATGCCGCACCTTTGCGGGCCGATGTGGAGGCCCACGAGCCGGTCCTGCGCAAGCTCGTGCGTGGACGCATCTCGGTCAAATCTCCGCTTGAGTTCCAGTTCATGTACGTCGGCCAGGACTCCGCCAAGCGCCGGCTCATACTCCGCTACTTCTCACGGGCCGCCATCCAGAACGAAATCGCCGGATGGCAGGTGCAGCTCGTCTACTCGCTGCCATCGCTCCGACCGGTACATGCCTACGTTCAGCCCCTGCCGCTGGAGTAGACGGGCGAATCCGCTCGGATGCGTAGGTCTGCCACTTGACTTGCCGTGCCGTGTCGGTTACGATTGCCCGGTCCGGGGCGTGGCGCAGTTGGCTAGCGCACCAGCTTGGGGTGCTGGGGGTCGCCCGTTCAAATCGGGTCGCCCCGACTGAATACGAGGCCCTGCCATCCAAGGCAGGGCCTCGACTTCCGAGCCGTCACCGCCCGATTCCCCTGCCTCGCAGCCCAATCCGGGATTCTCGTTCAAGTTGACACACCATCCGGCCAGCGTAACATCATAATGAGGCGTTGGGCCGGGCGGCACCGCGCCGGGAGCGTTTGCGACCGGGCCGGCTCCGGACCGCGGACACGGGCTGCCAAGCGCAAATAGATGTAGACACTTAAGGAGGACAGATGTCCAGATTGTTGCGATTCGCGGCGACTGCCGCCGCTCTGGTTGTCGTGAGCGGAACCGGATGCAAGAAGAACTCCGCTCCTGAACCACCGCAGGTCCAGGGCCCGGCAAGTGCCCGGCCTGCGGATACCCTGACCTACCGGTTCACCAGCACTGACCCTGATGGCGACTCTGTATTCTACATGATCTCATGGGGTGACGGTGCCCCGACCGATTGGTCTCTCGCCAGCCCCAGCGGCGAGGACTACACCCAGGCCCACGCCTACTCAGACTCCGGGACGTACTTCATCCAAGCCGGGGCAAAAGACAGCAAGGACGCCGAGTCGGCGTGGTCGGATTCCATCCAGGTCAGGATCGGATCCTTCCCGCCCAACGCGCCTTCCCGTCCTACCGGTCCGACCAAGTGCTCGACCGGACTTGCATACACCTGGTCGGCCAAGGCGTCCCACCCGCTGCAAGACAGTGTGGCCATTCAGTTCTCCTGGGGCAATGGCGAAGTCGACAGCTTCGGGCGGATGGTTAACAGCAACCAGTTCTTCGACACCACACACACCTACAGCGTGTCCGGAACGTACAAGATTGCCGCGAGAGCCAGAGACGCCTCCGGTCTTGAGTCACCGTGGTCGGATACGCTGGTCGTGACCATGGACACGGCGCACGGAACCCCGGGCAACGCACCGCGCAACCTGGTGCTTAGGGCCGTTGATGATTCCACCGTCGGTATTGCCTGGTCTGCCCCGCTCGATTCAGCCCCGGACCGATACGTGGTTCTCTTCCGGTGGACCGGGACGAGCGGCTACGACTCGATCGGCGACACCACTGCGCTTAGTTACATCCACAACCCGATGCACCGGACCGGCCAATACAAGGTTGCGGCCGTATACGATACCACCCACGTCCAGTCATCCGAGTCGCCATCTACCGCTCCGATAGCGAGCAGCTCGCAGTGGGTCCCGGAGTTGAACGGCACCGGGTATGCCGGGTACGGCTGGAACCGGACGACCGGTGAGGCCGACCTATACGACATGACGGTGCGCGACAGCGCGAAGAAGGTCGACTTCTACGTTACCGATTTTGCCGCCGGCTTCGACGGACCCACCTATAACGTCGCAAGCCCTGACACCGCGCAGTACGACCCGGGTGTCATTGTACCGTTGGACGGCTTGTACGAAACCAGGTTCACACACCTCGACAGTCTTGCCGGCGAAGATAGCATCCTGCCACGCTTTTACCCCGCACGGTATCGCAAGGCCAGCGTCCTGGATTCCCTGCCCAGGCTGGTCGCGTGCTATACCTATGATTACCACTACGCCCTCTTGAGGGTGGCGGCTGTCGACACGGTCAGCGGCCGAGCTGACGTTGAGACATGGTTCCAGCTGATACCGGGCTTGCGCCTGATCGAGCACTACTAGCCTCGCGCGCGACAACTGCAGTCGGCAGGAGCCACAATGCTCCTGCCGGCTGGTATGTAGTGTGGCTGTGGCCCAACCGTACGGGGTACGGTTAGGAACTACTGCAGCAGTCAGCGGCGACCTGGAGTGAGCGGGTTAGGGCTGGACCGTGGTGTAGAAGGTCTGGCGTCCCCTGGCCACTCGCAGCAGCAGCGGCCGCTTCGTCCCTGCCATCACCTTCTCGATGCGCTCGAAGTCCGCCACGTTGCGTACCGGTGCAAGGTTGATCTCATCTATCATGTCGCCGGACCGGAGTCCGGCTTCCGCGCCGGTGCCGCCTTCGACTTCGGTGATAACGATCCCGTCGCCCGGCTCGCCGGAACGAGGCTCGGCTACGCGTCCGTCCTTCACCACAAGTCCAAGCCAATGCCGGGTGGTGAAGACCTTCGGCCCCGGCTGGGCGGGAACCGTCCAGGAGCCGAGCGTTGCACTCACAACCTTCTTCTGTCCTCTCCGAACTAGACCGAGCACCAGTATCGTCCGCGGGGTTCGCCCGGCCACCTCGCTCTGGAGCCAGCGCGCGTCCGGGATGGGCTTGCCGTCGATGGTGACGATAGCATCGCCGGGCACGATTCCGGCGTTGTCCCCGGGTCGGCCCGGTTCGACCGATGAAACCAGTACGCCGTCGCGCGACTGCAGGCCCAGGGCCTGACGGACACCCTCGGATATCGGCTGAGTCGCGATGCCGAGGAAACCCCGCGTCACCCTGCCGGTCCGGATGAGCTGTTCAGTGATGGCCTTCGCCAGGTTGATGGGTGTGGCGAACCCAATGCCGGTAGGACCGGAGCGCGTCGTGCGGATGAAGCTGTTGACACCAACGACCTTGCCCTGTTCATCAACCAGCGGCCCGCCGGAGTTGCCCGGATTGACCAGCGCGTCGGTCTGGATGAAATCCTGGAAGTCGGGGCCGGAAGACTTGGGCTGGCCCCAGCGCGACAGCCCGCTTACGATACCGGCAGTCGCCGTGCCTTCGAGCCCAAATGGGCTGCCCATGGCCATGACCGGCTGCCCGACCTCGAGTACTGCTGAATTACCGAGAACCGCCGGCGCGAATGAGCGCTTGGCGCTCACCAGGATTACCGCAAGGTCGGTGACCGGGTCCTGCCCGACCATGGTGACCTCAGTACCGCTGTAGGTCTTGTCGTCCGAGAACCGGACGGTGAGGTCCTCGTAGTTGGCCACGACGTGGTTGCAGGTCAGGATATGGCCGACAGTGTCGATGACGAAGCCGCTGCCTAGCACCCGGTTCTGCAGAACCGCCGGGTCACTTGAACCGGCGCTCGGCTCGACCTTGTCGGTAATGATGCTCACCAGTGACGGTCGCACCGCGTCCGCCGCGGGCACGAAGCTCACCTGCGCGACCGCCGCACTCGCAATCGCCAACACCCACGCGAGAGCCTTCACAGCCGTCCTCCCTATCTCCTAAACCCTAGCCCCTATCCACTAACCCTTGGCCGCGGCCTTTCCGATTTGAAATCCTGCCTCGAGGCACTTGACGTTTACCGGAATCACCTTGGCCTTCTTCTGGAACTCGTGCTTGGTCATCTCGACCACTGCATCGAATGGCACGAGCCCGGTCGCTCCGACGTAGGCCCCGAGCATCACCATGTTCGCGGCCTTACCGGTACCCGCGTCGATCGCAATCTGGTTGGCCGGCACTTCGACCAGCACTACGTCTTTCCGCTCCGGCCGGACCGTGATCAGCGACGTATTGACGACCGCAAATCCTCCGCCTTTCTGGCCGGGGCAGAAGCGCTCGAGCGACGGCCGGTTCATTACGACCGTATCCC
>CAZSUX010000005.1:0-10209 GCA_964610135.1 uncultured bacterium
ACACGCCATCCACGATACTCAGGTTGTTGTCGTCGCGGTTGCAGACGAAGACCCGGTTGCCCGTTGCGACATGGACGACCGGCCCCGGGGTGTAGCCGACGTCGGCGGTGCCGAGCAGGGTGTCGGTCGCGCAGTCGACGATGGTCACCGTACGGCTGTACTGGGAAGAGCAGTACACCTTGTTGCTGGTCGGGTTATACCCGACCGCGTAGGCCTGGGAGACTGTGAACGACGTGTCTACGTCGTTCGTCACGCCGTCGATGACCACCAGCTTGCTCGCGCCGTTGACCGCCGCGTAGACGCGGCTGTTGGTCGGGTTGTAGCAGATGTCGCGCGTCGTGCTGCCGGTCACGACCGTGGCGAGCACGGTATCGGCCGCGCCGTCGATGACCGTGACGCTGCCGCCGGTGCTGTTCGCGCTGTAGACCTTGTTCTGCTGCGAGTTCCAGCAGAGCACCTGCGGATAGCGGCCGGTGGGGACCGTGGTCAGCACGTCGTTCGTCGCGCCGTCGATGACCGTCACCGAACTGTCGTTCGTGCTGGAGCAATAGACCTTGTTGTCGGTCGTATCGACACAGAGCGCTCGAGGGTTGTCCCCGACTTTCACCATGGCGACGACGCCGTTGGTCGAACCGTCGATGACGGTGACGGAGTCCTTTTGCGAATTGACGCAGTAGACCTGGTCGGTCAGCGGGTTGACGCACAGCCCGTAGACGTAGCCGCTCATCGGTATCGTGGCGAGCACGCCATTGGTCGCCGCGTCAATGACCAGCAGGTCGGCATTGCCGGTGCTGGTGGCGGCATACAGCTTGTTGTTGGCCGGGTTGTGGCATAGCTGTTCAATGCCCTTGTCCTCTGGCGTCAGGATGCGGGCGACACGCGCGCCGGTGGTCGCGTCAATGACCGCAATCCGGTCGCTCGGCGAACCGCCAGCGTAGATTCGGTTGTTGACCGGGTTGTAGGCCATCGCCGTCACATACCCGACGCCGCCGAGCGTATCGGGTAGCAGGATGGTCGTTTCGAGGTACTGCGCGCTTGCGCCCGCAACCAGCAGGCACAACGCGGCGATTACGGCGGTTCGTTTCATCTCAACTCCTCATTGTTTGCGGATTGACAATCTACCCGGCGACTGCTGTTGCAGGCCGGCGACTTCCACTGCATCACAGAAATGTTAGGCGTCACGTTCGGCTGTGTCAAACACCACGTTTGGGGCTGTGTCGGTTCTTGGTTCCTAGTTCCTGGTTCTTGGTTGCTCGTGCCCTGCTCACTGCTCGTCTTTCTTCTCTCTTCGCGAGCGATTCGACCCATTCTCGGTTCCGCCAAAGGGCGCAGCCGCCACGTGTCTCCTTCAGCTCCGAGTGGTTGTCGCGGATCGCGCTGAGGAGATGCGACGCAAGTGCCTCCCTGAGCGGCATCTCGGTCACGTTCGTGTCCGAGTAGGGGGCGAACGGGCAAGGTTCCAGGCTGCCGTCCGGCCCGATGTGGACGAACCCGCGGCCCGCGGCCAGACAGCCGCCGAACTGTTCCTCGTCACCCGGAAAGACAACGAACACCGGACGCGACCGTTCCTGCATGCCTTCGGAGAACTCGACCAGTCTATGCCGCTGCTTCTGCAGCAGGGTCAAGTCTTCGGTTCCCGGCTCGGCCGGCGTGTACTCGACGAAGATGAACAGGCTGCAACCGTTCCCGATGAGTGTCTGGATCAACCCTTCGCCGGTGACCGCTTCGAAGTTCCGGCGCGTTGCCGTAAGCGACACGCCAAAGAAGGTCCCGGCCGCCCGCAGCTTCTCGGCGGCGGCCGCAACCGACTCGAACACACCGCTACCGCGCCGAGTGTCGGTCTCCGGCTCCCAACCCTCGATGCTCAGGACGGGGATGACCTGCGGCTGGTCCCGGAACCGAGAGGTGATGGCATCGTCGAGCAGAAGCCCGTTGGTGAAGAGCGGAAAGATGATGCCGGGGAACTTGCGCGTGACACCGAGAATACCGGGCCGCAGCAGCGGCTCGCCGCCGGCAAGCATGATGATGGAAACACCCAGATCCTGCGCCTGCGAGAACAGGCTTGCCCACTGCTCGTCGGTCAGCTCCGGCCGGCGCGAGTGGTGTCGCGCCCGGGCATAACAGCCGCGGCAGTTGAGATTGCAGCGTCGAGTGATGCTGGCGATGACAAGCGGCGGTACTTGGACCCCGCCTTCACGCTGCCGGTCGCGCCGCCGGGCCGAGCGCGCCTGGGCGGCCTGGATTCGGGCAAAGAAGAGCGCCTGCTTCGGGTTCTTCCAGGCCGCCCGGGCGGCGTACTTGAACACTCGGGCGACCTGCAGGTCGAATCTACCGAGGAAGTCAGTTGCCATTTGGGGCAGGATAATAACACAGGCAACTCATGGGAACAAGTCAGAATGCAGAAGTCAAAGGCCAGAAGCCAAGGCCGCCGAGCTCGCTCGGTCTCTCGGTCCCTTGACCACTCGATCTCTCATTCGCACCACTCTATCTCTCTCCCTTCCGTCCCTCAGCTCTTTGACTTTGTCCGCTTCCTGTGGCAAGATGAGTCCGTGAACTCGTCCGCGAAAGCCCGCCCCAAACAAGGAGTCACGCGATGAAAGACACTCTCCGTATTTCCGCCGCGCTGTTCGTGCTGCTGGCCGGCGGGTGCGGCGTCGGACCCGTCGTCTGGCAGAAGACCCTGAACACCGGCGGTGACGAGACCGCGACCGCGCTAGCGTCCGACGGCACCAACTACTATGTGAGCTACATCGCTACCAGGCCCGGCGCACCCGACCGCGCGAGCTGGTTTGTGACCAAGCTGGACAGCAGCGGCAAGCAACTCTGGACCCGGCCGTACAAGGACTCGCCTTTTGCCGTGTGCGAAGACATCTGGGCCGATAACCTCGGCCACCTCTTCGCCACCGGCCGCTCCAGGTCCGAGGGCAAGGACATTTGTCTAGTGGTTCGCTATGCCGCCAACGGCTCAATCACGTGGCAGAAGGGACTCTCGCTCGGAGACAAGACGTGGGGCACCGGCACCTGCCCGGTTTCAAATGACCGGATTGCCGTCTGCGGCGCGGCCGGAACCGACGCCAACACTGACTACATGGTAGCCCTGCTCGACGCAAAGGACGGCCGGACCGTCTGGGTGAAGAACATCGACCTCGGCCCCAACGACCTTGCCGCCCGCATCGCCTGCGACGCGAATGACAACCTCGCGGTAGTCGGGCTGCACGGCGAGAACGCCGCCAGTCCGGACATAGTCATCATCAAGCTCGCCCCGAACGGCGATACGCTCTGGACCCGGCGCTACGACTCGGGCGGCAGCGACGAGCCGGGTGACATCGCCTTCGACGGCTTCGGCAACATCATCGCCACCGGCACCGCCCGGGTCGGCGACTCGACTCGCTGCGTCATCATCGAGTATGATCCTGACGGCAACCTTATCCGCAAGCTCGCGTACGGCACCGTAGCCCAGGCAACGGGCAAGGGCATCTTCGTCACCAGAGAATCGGACATCTACATCACGGGAAGCCTGCTGTCAGAAGATGGGAAGAGCCAGATTCTCGCCTTCCAGTACAAGCCGGACGCGGTATCGGTCTGGGAGAAGCAGTATTCGCAGGGACTGAACGCGGGCGGGGTTGACCTGGTGGTCAACGGCGACGTCTACGTGGCCGCGACCGTGCAGGGCAAGACGAAGGACGTGCTCGTCTGCCGGTTCCTGCAGTTGGGAGCAAAGGAGGCCGGCAGGTGATAATCAAGCTGCAGGATTGGACCCCGCAGGTTGACCCGACCTGCTACGTGGCCCCCAACGCGACCATCATCGGGCAGGTCACGCTCCGCCGCGGGGCCAGCGTCTGGTTCAATACGGTCGTGCGGGGGGACATGGCGCCGATAACCATCGGCGAGGATACGAACGTCCAGGACCTTTCCATGGTCCACGTCGACTACGACACCCCGACCGTCGTCGGCAACCGGGTCGTGGTCGGCCACCGCGCCATCATCCACGGCGCGACCGTGGGCGACGACTGCATCATCGGGATGGGCGCGATTCTGCTCAACCGTTCCCGGGTCGGCAGCAACTGCATCGTCGCGGCCGGCGCGGTCGTACGCGAGGGCTTCATGGTGCCGGACGGTTCACTGGTGGCTGGTGTCCCGGCGGTCGTCAAACGCCCGCTCACGCCGGAGGAGACCGAGCGCATCCGCCGGAATGCAGCCGACTACTCGGCCCGGGCCGAGCTCTACCTGAAGGAAGTCGCAGTTTGAAGTAGCGGCCACGCCGATTGTTAGCGTGCCAGTGTCGCATCCCGGCCGGCCGTCAATCGGCGGTTGACAAGGGGGAGGCGCGGGCTGTATAATATAGGGTGACCGTCTTGGCTACGGGTCTGCTTGGGTCGCACTTCCCGAGCGGGCCGGGTCCGGATAACCGTCGTCGTGAGGTCACAACCGGGGCGGAGCCGGGGTCGAAGGAGTACCGGTGCGCCCCAGAGGACTGGCATGTAATGGCAGGTTCCTGTCTTGGCGTCGCTGTCCCGACCGAGCCTACCTATTCCCGGGTCGCCCGCATCCTGCAAGTCCACGCGGCCGGGTCTGGACGTCTCTCTCTGCGGATTGGCGCACGCCTCCTGCCCTACCTTGACCCTCTAGAGGAGGAATTATGAAAAGGTATGTAACCCTGTTTCTTGTCGCGCTATCGGCGGTCGCTGTCGCGGCGTCATGGTCCGGTAGCTTCCGCTTCACCCCGAATTCCGTCACACTGACCGACTCCCCGCGCGATGGCCGTGATTTCCAACTCGTGCAGCCGGTGAAGGGCCTTTCTCCGGCCGGCCTTGCCGCACTGGTTACAGCCGACCCGGGACAGCCGCTGCTGCCGCAGTGGAGTCTTACGCTCGCAATACCGCAGGGCATGCGGGTCGCGGGCGTCGACTGCGAGGCGCGCGCGACCAGAGAAGTGGGCCGGGGCCTGCAAGTTTTCCCGGGCCAGACCCCGGTGCCGTTCACACAGACGGCTCTGCCGCCATTTGTGTCCCCGGACCCGGTCGTGTACGGGTCGGATGCCGCCTGGCCGGGTAGTTACGCTACGGCGAGCCCGGTCGGCATCAAGTCCGGGTTCCGACTGGTCACGATTACGCTCCACCCGCTCCAGTACCAACCCGCTTCCGGCGTCCTGACGATTGCCGGGGAGCTCGCGGTCACGGTGCGGTACGAGCCTGACCCGCTGGCGCCACGCGAGTTCCTGACCGCGGGCCAGCTTGCGGATTTCGGCCCGGCGGTGCGGGCGCTGGTGTACAATCCCGACGACGTCAGCAAGTACGCGCCGGCGACACGCAGCAGCTTTTTCGGCGCCATCGACTATGTCATTATCACCTCGGACGCGCTGGCGGCCGATTTCCAGCCACTGGTTGACTGGCGCACGAGCAAGGGGTACAAAACCGAGATCCGGACGGTCTCGTGGATAACTGCGAACTACTCCGGCCGTGACACGCCGGAGAGAATCCGCAACTTTATCATCGACTACTACAACACCGAGGGCCTGCGCTGGGTACTCCTCGGCGGCGACAATGCGGTCGTTCCCTGCCGCCGGGCGCGCGCCTACTGCGCCGGCAACACCGGTAACATCCCGGCCGACCTCTACTACGGCGATATCCAGGGCACCTGGGACGTGGACAACGACAACATCTTCGGCGAGGTGGGGGACAGCGTTGATTTCTACTATGACCTCTACATCGGCCGGGCCTCGGTCGACGACACCACCCAGGTCCAGACCTTCGTGAACAAGGTCCTGACCCACGAAAAGAACCCGCCTACCAGCTACCTGCGCCGGATGCTCATGGCCGACGCGCTGCTCTGGAGCGGATACAACCACCGGCAGTCAAACGACTCGATTGCCGCCATCACCCCGTCCGGCTGGACCGACGTCGTCATCCACGACCCGGGCAGCTCGACCGCGGTGCGCGACTCAATCGACAACGGGTTCCAGTTCTGCCACTTCGTCGGCCACGGCAACGAGTACGGCATCTACGACGGCTCGAATGCCTACTACAACACCAACTTCGCCAACAGCCAGACCAACGGGTCCAAGGTCAACCTGATGAACGCGAACTCCTGCTATTCCGGGAACTTCGAGTACTCGGACTGCGTCGCCGAGGCGGCGCACAACCGCGCCGGCGGCGGCAGCATCGCGGTCATATTCAATTCGCGCTACGGATGGGGCACCCCGCCGACCATGGGACCGTCAGAGATTCTCGATGTCCGGTTCTACGACTACTTCTTCAACCACGACACGATGCCCATCGGCATCACTGAGGCCCTGTCGAAGGAAGTCTACCGCAACCTGGCCATTTCTCAGGGGGTCTGGCGCTGGTGCTACTACGAGACCAACCTGCTGGGCGACCCGCTGCTCCTGATGTACGAGAACGTGCCCGGCCAGCTCAGCGCGGCCTTCGCCGAGCCAATCGGCACGGGCAGCCAGTCGTTCACCGTCACCGTGACCGCCGCCAGCGTGCCGGTAGAACGCGCGCTCGTCTGCCTGTCCAAGGGTACCGAGGTGTATGCCCGCGACTACACCAGCTCCTCCGGGCAGGTCTCGATCAGCATCAACCCGACGACCCCCGGCGACATGTTCGTTACCGCCACGCGGGCCAACTACCTGCCGACCGAAGACACCTGCCAGGTCACCGTCGGTGGCACCCGCGACGTCGGCGTGCAACGAATCGTGGCCCCGGCCGACACGGTCGACTCCAACAGCATCGTCACGCCGAAAGCCTGGATCAGCAACTTCGGCACCACGGTCGCGACGTTCCCGGTGACGATGCTCATCGCCACGGGCTACACCAACACGCAGACCGTCACCAGCCTTGCGCCCGGCGACTCGGTCGAGGTCAGCTTTGCCGACTGGACCGCGGCTCCGTGCGGCACTCACGCCGTGCGCTGCTCGACCTATCTCCCCGCGGACCAGAACACCGGCAACGACACCTTGTCCGGCTCGGTCACGGTGCGGGCGCAGAAAGACGTCGGCATCGTCGGCATCAACAAGCCGGTGGGTACCTACGGGCCGCGCGAGGTGGTTACCCCGGCCGCGACCATCCGCAACTACGGCGTGGTCCCGGTCGCCTTCGGAGTCTGGATGCTCATTACCGACCCGAACGGCGCCCTTTACTACTCCGAGAGCACCAACGTCGCGAACCTCGACCCGGGCGACAACCTGCTCGTCAATACCTTCGCCCCCTGCACGCTCCGACTCGTCGGCGACTGGACGGTCAAATGCAGCACCGCCCTGTCCGGTGACACCCACCTCGACAACAACGTCCTCACCCGCGGGTTCAAGACCCGTTCGGAGTGGAACGAAATGAAATCAATGCCTGAGGCGCCCTCGCACAAGAAGGTCAAGGACGGTGCCTGGCTCGCCTACGATGCCGCCAGCGGCCTCATCTATGCCGGCAAGGGCTATAAGACGAGCGACTTCTACTCCTACAACATTGCCGAAGGCCAATGGACTCTGCTCCGACCCATCCCGCCCGGGTTTGAAGCCAAGCCGCCGCGCCGGGGTGCGTGCGGCGTCGCCGACGGCTCGCGGTACATCTACATGGTCAAGGGCAACAACACGCTGGGCTTCTGGCGCTACGACATCGCCACCGACTCCTGGCAGCAGCTTGCCAGCATCCCGGCCGGAGCGCACCGCAAGGTGAGATCCGGCAGCGTCGCGTACGTCCAGATCCGCGACACCGGTTACGTCTACCTGCTCAAAGGCCCGACCTGCGAGTTCTACCGCTTCAACGTGGCGACATGGATGTGGGAAACGATGGAACCCGCCCCGGCCGGCTATCACCGGAAGTGGTACAACGGCTCGTTCATCGTCTACGACGGCGACCACACCATCTATGCTCACAAGGCGAAGTACCACGAGCTGTGGAGCTATGACGCCCTGACCGGCACCTGGGGCATGCGGCTCAATGGCATGCCGTTTGTCGGCCGGGCCGGCCGCAGCCGGAAATCGAAACACGGCGGCGCCGGTGCCTGGTTCGAGGGCAGTATCTACGCGCTCAAAGGCGGCAACACCACCGAGTTCTGGCGTTACGACGCGGCCACCGACGCCTGGACCGAAGGCGACTCGCTCCCGCGGCTGGCAGGCTCCGGCAAGAAGCGCAAGGTCTACGCCGGCGGCAGCATTGTCAGCGTCGACGGTACGCTCTATGCGCTCAAAGGCAACCGAACCAGCGAGTTCTGGCGCTACGCGCTGGCGTCCACGGATGCACCGCAGCCCGCACACGAAGGCGTCATGGCCGCGGAGACGAAGCTGAGCGGCGGGCAGCTCGCAATCAGCCCGAATCCGCTGGCCTCCGGTTTTGCGGTGCTGCGTTACAGCCTGCCGAAGGGTGGGTCCGCGGCGGTTGAGGTCTTCAACGCTTCCGGCCGCCTGGTGCATTCGTCATTCGGAATTCGGAATTCGTCATTCCGGCTTGACCTTAGGTCAATGCCGGCAGGCGTATACCTAGTCCGAGTCGAGACTGACGGCTACTCCGCCACGCAGAAGCTCGTGATAGAAAGATAGCAGCCAAGGGCTGAAAACAAACGAGGCGGCCTTCGGGCCGCCTCGTCTTCTCCGCAGCGGATCTGGTCACGTAGATCCCATTTGTCCCTGTCCTCGTTCGGCCTAGAAGTAAAACAGGTAGCGGAGCTTCACCGCTCCGACCCGGCTGGCCAGGGTCAGGCCTTCGCCCAGGTCGACGCGAAAGTCGTTCAGCGCAACGTAGAGCCAACTCTTGGGCAGGAAGTTCCACGAAAAGAGGAACCCAATCCGGTTGGCCGCGGGCCTCGTCTGCGGTTTTCGGGTCGGGTTTTCCCTGGTACGGGACGGACGCTGGTCAGCGACCCGGCGGACTCTGTTCGCCCTGCCAGCCGTAAACCGCGAGGGGGGTGGTGCCGTCGGCGTTGAACCGGACGCCTTCGGCTTCGAGCAGCTTGCGTTGCAGGGCCCCGCCCTGGCCGGGCAGCGTTATCCGGCCGCCGGCGGCGAGCACGCGGTGCCAGGGCAGATTCTTCTGCGTGTGGAGCACGCGTACAACCTCTCTCGCCCCGCGCGGGTCCCCGGCCATTCCGGCAATCTGGCCGTAGGTCGCGACCTTTCCCTTCGGTATGCTCCGGATCAGCTCCGCGGCCCGGAACGTGAAGCTATCGGGCTGAGGTCCGGTACTCATGGAATGGCTCTCACGAATCTGCCAGATTCTGCTGCTAGTCCGATCTGGAGTCAAGCCGGACAAGCGCGAGTAGCAGGCGGCGAAGTCGGGGCTGGACACTGATGTTTGGCACTTCAGGTTGACTGCAGACTGTCACCGGCAATCGCTTCACGACAGCAGCTCAGAGCTGCGGTGAGCGCTCTTTGGATGACTCCTTGAAAAGCTCGTCGGAAAGCTCGTCTGAAAGCTCGTCAGAAACCTCGCCCGAAAGCTCAGTCGAAAGCTTGTTCGAAGGCTTGCTTCATCGTTTCTTCCATCGCGCATTTCGAAACTCGCTTCATCGCTTCGTACATGGCTCATCTCATAGCTCCGCGCATCGCTTCTCACATCGCTTGCTGCAAAGCTCCCCTGAATGCTCTACTCAGAGCTCACGTCATGGCTTGTTTCATGGCGTCTTCGAACACTCCTTCGAAGGCTAGCCCCCAGGCGACCCCTATATGCGGACTTTCTTCGACCCGACACGGCTTAACCGACTGCGGATGCACAGGTTGCGCTCGGTCGGAGAGAATCACTAGGCCCTCGGTTCTTTTCGAGCTTCCGGTGAACCCGAAGTCCGCCCGCCGCGGCTAAGGGATCGTGGTTCCGACTGCGCGTGACCACTGCATATTGATAGACGCCCGGCAGAATCAGGGGCGGCCCGAAGGCCGCCTCGGCTCGACTTCCGACTACTCTCTACTCTCGAGTCTCCACTCTCGGACCGCTACCTCGTCACCACTGTCTTGGCTACCCTTGTATCCTCGAATCCTCGACCCCTGGATTCCCGCTCTCTGACGAAGTACACCCCCGGCGCCAGGCCGCGCACGTCATTCGCGCCGGCCTTCAGGTCCAGCACCTTCCGCCCCGCCGCGTCCAGCAGCTCTGCCCTGTCTACTGTCTCCCGTCTGCTGTCTACTCCCAGTTCCAGCACCCCGCGGACGATGGTCGGGACGTTCGGCGCTCGCACTTCGGCGCTCGGCGTTTCCTCGACTCCGGTCGCGTATATGTAGCTGCC
>CAZSUX010000005.1:10219-15124 GCA_964610135.1 uncultured bacterium
GAGCGGTCAGACTGCCAGACGCACCAGTGCTGGGTCAAACCCAGTGTGGTCAAGGTCGGGTTGACGTCGATGGCCGGGTCGTCGTCAACGTACTCGTCGCCGTCCGAGAACATGGTCCGCGCGTAGACGTTGCTGTTGCCATCCCGGTCGCTTACCCAGGAGATGGCGGCCGGCTCGGTCCAGTAGTCGGTGGTATACAACGCCGGCGTGCCGCAGGGCGTGCGGTTGTTTCCGGCCCCGCTTGAGTCACACCAGCGCCGGCCGATTGAGAATGTGTCTTCTGCCGTGCCGTAGATCGCCGTGTCTCCGTCGCGCACGGATTCCCAGCAAACCCAGGGGCCGAGCGGCATCGGAAACCATGTGTAGCTGATGATGTCCGGGTTGCGGTCAAGCGAATCCGAGTGCGCCACCTCCTGCGGTGCCTGCCACGACCCATCCAGATATTCGGTGTAGAAGATGTCGTCGTTGCGCTCCCACGTCAGCAGCGGGCAGCCGTAGTAGCGGTCGCGATACCCCCGGCCCAGACGGGCGTGGTGAATCGGGTCCGGGCTGTTGACCGCGTACGAAGGGCCATACCACGAGTCACCGGCGTGGTATGCGTAGTCGATATGCCAGCCGTCGGTGTCGTGGCTGGTCCAAGTGACCCAGGTGGTATCCACGTCGTTGTTGCGAATGACAATCACGCGAGGCTCGGCCGAGTCGCCGCCGGTGTGGATGTAGCCGCCCACCAGTACCGGCGTACCCCAGTCCTGGCCGAACGTGACGAACGAGGACCAGATGCCGCCGGTAACCGGCGACTCCCTGCGCTCCCATACGCACCAGAAGCTGGCGGAATCGGGGAACAGCTCGTTGCACGCCGCAACCGCCGGGTTCACGTCGTCAGCCGAGTCGGTGCTCACCGGCTCGTCCGCGCTCCAGCCATTGCCGTTCATCATCTCACAGGACTTCGCATAGATGTCCCAGTTGTCGTTCCGGTTCGTCTGCCAGACGAGGTACGTGCTCGCGCCTGCGACCCACTCAGGGCATGCTGAAGGGTTGATGTCCGCGAACGTATCGTTCGTGAGTTGGAACGGCCCGGACCAGCCCTGAGCCAGGGTGGAAGTCGAGGCCAGGATACAGGATGCAGCCAACATACAGAATCTCACAACTCCTCCTCTGAGATTGTCACCTCGCTCGTTCCGGAGCCTGCCCTGAGCGCCGTCGAAGGGGTGCGCTACGCACCCGAAGTGGAGAGGTCTCGCCTGAGAGATTCCTCCACTCGTCGCTACGCTCCTCGGTCGGAATGACAAGAAGGGAGCAGCGTAGCTCGATCGGAATGACATTGAATGCTACCGCTGAATCACTACCTTGCGCGCTTGGCCCAAGCCCCCCGCCCCTCGTACCACGTCCCTGACGAAGTAGACGCCGGGAGCGAGATGACTCACGTCGTTCGCGCCGGGCCGAAGGTTCATCACCTTCCGCCCCATCGCGTTGAGCAGCCAGCTTGGGCTTGTGCCTTTGTGCAACAGAAGCACGCCGCGGACGACGGTGGACGCGGCGATCGGTTTGGCTCCACCGCCTTCTCCTTCGCACAGGTCGCTGCCGCGCACGAAGAAGCTGTCTTGCGGAGAGACGACCGCCGACATTCCGTCATCGAATAGGAAGGAGAAGCGGTGCCAGCCCGGATTGAAGCCGCCAAGTGTTCTCCGAAACACGACTCCGCTCCAGTACCCGTGTCCGTTGGGCACAAGCTCGAAGGTGTCATTCTCCACGAGCAGTCGGCGGACGACCGGCAGGTTCGTGTCGGCGTCTGCATAGCGGACAGAGAACAGGAAGTCGGTCTGACTGGTGCCGCTGTCAGGTTCGACACTGGACATGTTGACCTGCGGCGGAGTGTTCTGGCCGACAGGTTTCGACTGGGTCCGACCGGCGTAGTACGTGCAGGTTGCGGTCGTGTCTTTGAGCGTGGCGCCGCCAGGCGTGACCGTCTGGGCATTGGCCGCGCAGGCGAGCCAACGCTGGATGTTAGGCCACGGTCCGAAGCGCGGGTCTCCGGTCATATCGGTAATGTGGCAGCGCATATCGAGCCGGTTGCCTGCGGTCTGGTAGTCGATGTCGCCGATTCGCTGGGGCGTATCGTCGGTGTAGCGGTTGATGGCGAAGAGGCCGAACTGCATCACCGGCCAAGCGTCAATGTACACCGGCGCGAACACCCAGGTGTCGGACGGTGCCTCGGGATTGGCGAAGCCGACCGAGTAGAAGTACCACTTGAGCAGCCCGCCCGACGTCGGCCACGAATCGTGGTTGTTCGTGAGCCGGAAGTAGAAGTACTCATCGGAGTACCCGAGCCAGACGCCGGTCAGGTCGAGCCAAGGGCCCTCCGGTTCGTTGAACGCGTCGCCGGACGGTTCGACCGCTGCCCAGGCGACGAGGTTGTCGGTAGGCGGCCAGGCGTCGGTTGAGTTGTGCGGCGACTGGGTGGCCCGGAACTGGGCGCTGTCCGCCTGCAGGTAGTACCAGACCGTGCCGGAAGTCGGGACGGCAAGGCTCCCCTGCCACGTGTTCTCATACCCGGGCGTGCCGAGAAGTGACATCGACTGCTCGGCCCACGTGGACTGATTGTCAATCGAATGGAAGAACCTAGTCGCGAGGTCCGTACCGGTGAATGACGCGATGTCGACGTTGATGAATTCGGTGCCGCCGGGCGCGGGCGCTGAATTGCAGATATTCGCGAAGCCGCCGGCCAGTGCGGCGGGAACCAGTACAGCCAACACAACAATGACTCTGTACATCACCGCCTCCTACGCGTTACTATGACCTTGCGGACGGCGAGCGCCGAATGCTCACTGCATACCGCCGACCGCTCCCAGATGAAGTACACACCCGCCTTGTGACTTACCACCCGCCTGCCCATCGCGTCGAACATGACGCACGACGCAAGACGCTCCATGCTCGACGCACCTGACAGTATCGTCGGCCGGAGCCTGTGGCTTGAGGGTTGCGGCCCTAGGCTGTCCTCCACGCCCGCGCCGCCGGCCAGCTTCCGCTTGTAGTATACCTCGCCGTACTCGGAGTCGCGGAAGTCGGTCCAGATGAGGTGCACGTCGTCACCATCCATCGCCGCGGAGGGCGAGACCGACCAGAAGTCGGGCGTCACCGTGAGCGCGGTGTCGGTCGACCACGTCGCGCCTGCGTCAGTCGAGTATTTGTACATGATGAACGAGGTGCCGTAGAGTGCTTCCCACATCACGTGTACATTCGCGCCGCGGGCCGCGACGGTCATGTTGTACGAGCCGGTCGTGTCTTCGGTCAGGCGGATGTCGTCACTCCAGGTCCCGCCGTCGTCGGTCGAGCTCTTGTAGTAGATCTCGTAGGGTGTGGTGCGCGTATCCCACCAGACCACATGGACGAGACCGGAATCGGCGGCGATGCAGGGGTTGTAGGAGCCGGTCGTCAGGTCGCCGGACAGCCTCTCGTCGCTGCCCCACGTCGTACCGTAGTCGGTCGAACGCTTGTAGTAGATTTCGAACGAATGGTCACGCCAGTCGCGCCACGCGAGGTGGACGAAGTTGTCGTGGAGCGCGAGCGACGGGTGATAGGATTCCTGCATGTCGTCTGTTAGTCTGACCTTGTCGCCCCAGGTTGCGCCGTAGTCGGTCGAGCGCCGGTAGTAGAGCTCGCGCCCCGCGCTGTCGTCTGCCCAGGCGACGTGGACGAGGGAATCCTGCGCCGCGACCGACGGGTTCCGGCAATTGTACGCGTCCGAGGCGAGCAACGTCTCGGCAAGCCAGGTCAGACCGACGTCGGTCGAACGGCGATAGCGGACGCCGGCACGGTACACGCCGCTGTCCTGGTCCTCCCAGACGGCGTGGACGTATCCGCCTGAGGCCGCGACCGCGGGCTCGGCCTTGAACCCGAGACCGTTCGAGAGCAGCGTATCCGCAGACCAGGTCGAACCGGAATCGGCCGAGCGTTTGTAGTAGACCTGCTGAGTACCGGTACGGTTGTCGTAGAAGGTGACGTGGATGCATCCGGTCGGCCCGGCCGCGATGCTCCGGGTCGGGGTCATCGAGTTGTGGGTCGCGCTGTCACTTTCGGTCAAACGCACGGTCGGGTCCCAGCCCCCGAGAGCCGACGCTACGAAGCAAAGGAGCAGTGCCAACAACACACCGGTTCTCATTTCACCTCCAAGCACCTGCGGTCAATCTACTCGAGGTCCTCTTCTTTCGCGTCGCGGCGGAGCATCTCGAGCTCCGCGACCTCCTGCTTGAGGAGTTCGTAGACGTTGTAGACAATCGGGCAGTAGGGCAGATTCCAGAGCGCCATCATCGAGCGGGTTGTGAAGTCCGGTTTGTGCAGAAACGGGAACTCGACGCAGGATTCGGGCCGGACGTGGTAGTGGCGGCATAGCTTGCCGTCAAGGAAGAAGCAGGGCTTCTGCTTGATGAGGAACCGGTCCGGCTCATCAGTCTTGTCCAGGTACTTCCGCTCGAACTGCTCCGGCGTGATGCCCTCGGCCTGCGCGAGCCGGGCGATATCCTCGCGGCCCAGCGCCGCCGCAAGTTCCCGGCAGCAGTTCGCGCACTGCCGGCAGTCTATCTTCGATGAAACGTAGGCATCAAGCCGACGGACAATCGCGTCTATTTCCTCCGGCTCGATGTCGCAGTTCTTGATGTGTAATCTGAAAGCCTGATTCTCGTCGGTCTTCTGCTCAGTCAGCTCTCTGATTTTCTCAAGGTTGGTCTCAAACATGGCTTTCGGCCTCGCTGAATGATACGCCGGATGGACGAGACGTCAAGGAGGCGGACGAAACTCGAAACCCGAAATCCGAATTCCGATTGAAGCTCGAATTACAGGAAACGACCAATTAGGAATTCGGAATTCGTCATTCGAGTTTCGGGATTCGGGTTTGCCGCTCAAGTCCTT
>CAZSUX010000005.1:15134-27562 GCA_964610135.1 uncultured bacterium
TCGAGTTTCGTGTTTAGGATTTGCCCTCCTTGGCGTGCGCTTCTTGACTTGGCGGGCGTTGTCGGCACGATTGACCATGGCGCGCGTGGTTTCCATCGTCAATCCGGTCGCTGGCAAGGCCAAAGGCGCAAAGCTCCGCGCCAAGGCGGTTGACGAGTTGAAGCGGCTCTTCCCGGATATTGCTTTCCTCGAGTCGAATGCGCCCGGCCATGCGATTGCGCTGGCGCAGTCGGCAGCAGACGCCGAACTCATAGTTGCCGTCGGCGGCGACGGCACCGTGCGCGAAGTCGTCTCCGGGCTCATGTCCATCACTGGACCACTAGACCACTCGACCACTGGGTCACTTCCTCTTCTGGCCGTCATCCCGGTCGGGTCGTGCAACGACCTGCCGAGGAACGTCGGCATTCCCGCGGACGTTGTCGAAGCCTGCCGCGTCGCCAAGGATGGCAAGACGCGTACAATCGACGTCATCCGAGTCGAGATGTCGGACAACGGCAACACGCAGCAGACGTACTTCGCAAACGCAGCCGGCTTCGGTTTCGATGCCATGGTCACTACCGAGGCCCAGAAATCGAAGCACCTGCGCGGCATGCTGCTGTATCTGGTCGCGATAATCCGGACGCTGCGCCACCTCGAGTGCCCGCTCGTGCGGATTCGTGCGGGCGAGTTTGAGGCCGAGCAGCGCGTCCTGATGGTTGCCGCCGCCAACGGCCAGTACTACGGTGGCGGGCTGAAGGTGGCGCCGGAAGCCCGTCCCGACGACGGCCTCATCGAGATTTGCATTGGGTGGGAAATGGGATGGTGGTCAACACTGAAGAAGCTCCCGCGCTTCGTTGCCGGGACTCACGTTACCCTGAAGGAAGTCCGAATGCTCCGCGCCCCTGAACTCAACCTCGAGTTCCTGGAGCCGGTCCAGGTTGAACTCGACGGTGACGTGCTCTCACCTCAGCCATTCCGACGCTTCCGCCTGACCGCCCTGCCCAAAGCTGTCACCCTCCGCGTCGCCTGACGCGACGCCGGCAGTCGCCTCCAGCGGAAAACCGCCACGTTGACACGGCGGCAATCCAATCATAGACTACACACGTAAACAGAGGCTTGAGGCGACGACCCGTGAACGTCGCGGGAGGTACAAATGTATCGGAGCTTTTCTAGACTATCTTTCCTGTTGCCCGCTGCCCTGGCGCTGGTTGCGGTGTTCTCCTGCACCAGGAAGAACCACGCGGCTGACGTCCCGACCGTGCCAACCGGCCGCGACTCCTGTTTCACTGATACGACCTACACCTTCACGACAACTGCGACCGACCCCGATGGCGACAGCGTGGCCGTCCGTTTCGACTGGGGTGATTCCACGATGTCGGGCTGGTCGGGCCGGGTGCCAAGCGGAGACACGGTCGCATTCACTCACGCCTGGCCCGATACCGGGACTTACGAAGTCCGCGCACAGGCACGGGACAAGGAGCTTCAAAGCTCCGACTGGTCGGCGGCGCTTGTGGTACGGGTGTTCGTGGCTCGCCC
Source organism: uncultured bacterium (assembly GCA_964610135.1). Lineage (GTDB taxonomy): Bacteria > Hydrothermota > Tepidihabitantia > Tepidihabitantales > Tepidihabitantaceae > UBA2258. The sequence goes on from CAZSUX010000005.1 coordinate 16,650, forward strand.
TGCCCCCGATGCGCCCTCAGAGCCGGACGGACCGGCGAAGGGCGGTCAGGATTCAACGTATATATTCGCCACTGTCGCGTTCCATCCTGAGAGCATGGACGTGGCAATAAGGTTCGCGTGGGGTGACGGCGATACGTCCGACTGGAGCCAGTTTGTCGCTCCCGGCGAATCGGTGACGATGGACCACAAGTGGCCGGTGCCTGACACCTACGCGGTAACAGCACAGGCAAAGGACACCGGCAACGCCACGTCCCAATGGTCTGTCCCGCACAACATCCGGATCCGCATGCCCGATACGTTGCGCCTCTGGCGCTACAAGCTTGCTGCCGTGGAAGGGGGCTCCTTTTTCTCGTCGCCGGCACTCGGTCCGGATGGCAACATCTACGTCGGGTCGATAGACAGCGCCCTGTACGCGATCGACACTGGCGGCACGCTGCGGTGGCGCTACCCGACCGGCCACGTGATCCGGTCCACCCCGGCTATCGCCCCCGACGGCACAATCTACGTCGGCTCGTACGACGACGTGCTGTACGCGATTAACTCGAACGGTACGCTCCGATGGAGCTACCCGACCGGCGGTTCCATACACTCATCACCGGCAATCGGTACCGATGGCACCATCTACTTCGGCTCGCTTGACCATTGGTTCTACGCCATCAACTCTGACGGCGCCCGTGATTGGAGGACCCTCGCCAACAAGGCCGGCCGCTCCTCACCTGCCGTCGCCGCTGATAGCGTAATCTACGTCGGGTCGGATGACGACAACATCTGCGCCGTCAGACCGAACGGCGCAATCAAGTGGGAATACAAGACCGGCGGCAGCATCCACGCCTCCCCTTCGTTTGGCGCCGACGGCGCAGTCTATTGCGGCTCGGACGACGACAGCCTCTATGCTCTGAACCCCGATGGCACGCTCAGGTGGACGTTTGCGACCGACAGCACTGTCCAAGGCTCGGCCTCAATCGCGTCGGACGGCACCATCTACTTCGGGTCGGACAACGGCAACCTCTATGCCCTGAACGCCGATGGCACGCTCAGGTGGAAGTACCTGACCGGCGGCAGCGTCAGCGCCTCACCGGCAATTGCCTCCGACGGGACGATCTACTTCGGGTCGGCCGACAACAGCGTATACGCCCTGAACTCTGACGGCACGGCGAAGTGGCAGTTCGAAAGCGACGGCGCCATCCAGTCATCGCCGACCATCGGCCCGGATGGAAAGGTCTATTTCACCAGCAAGGACGGTTACCTGTACGCGCTCAAGGGCACGAGTCCCCTGGCCGGCTCGCCCTGGCCGAAGTTCCACCACGACCTCAAGAACACCGGCCGCGTGGGCGGAGGGCGGTAGAACCGCGGCGACGCAAGGGCGGCCTCCTCACGCTGTCTGACAGCAGCGTGGGCCAGACCGGGCTGGCGGCATGAGGCTCTTCGTGGTCGGCGCGACGGCGCTCTTGTTGCTTGTCAGCCACTGCTGCCACAGTCACGGGCCGAGTACGCGTTCAATGGTCTTCAGTCTCTCGATGTCCGCATTCACGGTCGAAGACCTCCAGGTTGAGGTCAGCTACAGTCAATCACTATACACTGAGCACGGTATCTGGGGACGTACAGCGGGTTTGTTGCGGAACCAACGCAGTGTCTATGAGACGGCTACACGATGGGCAGGTCTGGGGACTTCAGCGACGCAGTCAGGACGTGGAACGGTCGTAGTAGTCGACGCGGCCGATGCCGAAGGGGAACATGGCGACGAGCTTGTGTTCCTCGTCCGGCTCGATTCTGAGCAGGGTTACGGCGTCAACTATGCCGAGCGAACGACCGATGCGGTTGGCTTCGGCCAGGGCATAGGCACGCTGGCGGGCGTCGGTGACGCGGCCGAGCCAGACCTGCGGCTCGTAAGCCGGTGCGCCGTCAAGCAGGGACAGCGGTTCTGAGCCAGTCATCGCCGTGTGAAGTTGGATGAGTTCATCGCGCCCCTCTTCGATTACGTAGAAGAGCGCCTCACCACGTTCGACGCACTGGGAGAAGGAAACGGCAAGCGGATGGAGATTGCGTCGGACTCTGCCGACGTGGTCGGAGACGTTCTGGATTTCATCAAGGGTGACGGGCGTAAACGGCAGTACGACCGGGACATACGGCCTGACGCGGTAGTACCAGGTCGGAAACTGCTCTCTCAGCTCCTGAATCTGCGCCTCGCTGTCCAGTTTCGGGAAGGCCACGACGCAGTACTGGGCCGCCTTCACACTGTAATTCTAGCAACCTCATGTGGTTCTGGCAATAGCGGAATGGGCACGGGTTTCCGGGGGTAGGAAAAACTGAACGAGAGTGGGACTCCTACCCGCCGGTTGCATGATCGCCTCCTTCGGTCTGCGACGAGGAACAAGGTCCGGCTGCGCCGCCCCCATCGGTGCAACCGGACCTTTCCTGATTGACACCCGGAAACGCTACCGCATAATCACTCCCAGATGAGAATCTGCTGGATTCCCTTCGCCATCGTGCTGGGTCTTGTCGCGTGCGCGGCCCACACCGAAACTCGGCCGCCGGTTCGAATCGTGCCGGTCGGGCAGCTCCTCGTCGCCCAGGACAGCAGCACTCGGTTCCTGACAATCTCGGCTGCACTCGACTCGGCCCGAGACGGTGACACAGTGTTCGTGATGCCGGGTGAGTATCACGAGGTCGTGAAGGTCCTGAAGCTGCGGCACATCACGCTGCTTGGTGCCGACCCTGCTACAACCGTTGTCGACGCCGAAGACGCGTATGCGGCAGTCGAACTGCGCACCGACAGCAACCGGGTTTCCGGGTTCACGGTACGCGGTGCTGATTCGCACGGGATATGGGTGAGAGACGGGCAGCAGTTCATCGACCACTGCCTCATCGTCGGCAACGGTGACCGCGGCATCTACCTGAGTTCCTTTGCCGGACGAGCCTTCGCGAACATCACGCACTGCACGGCTGCGGACAACGGTGAGGTCGGAATCCACGCGGCCCGGGACGACTCGAACACGGTGATTACCGACTGCATCATCGCATTCAACCAGCGAGGGATAGTGACCGACCAGCCCGAGGGCAAACTCGTCGTCCGGCGGAATTGCCTGTTCGGAAACGGAGTCGATTTCGATCGGGTGACACCCGGCGGCAGCGACATCCTTTGGGACCCGCGTTTCGTCGATCGGGAGAACGGCGACTTCCGACTGAGAAAGGGCTCGCCCTGCATCGGCACGGGCGAGGGCAGAACAAACCTCGGCGCGTTCTAACTAACTGCCAGCTCGCGCTTTAGGCTGGATCAGGCGTTCTGTCTACACGGTGAATCTGGGGTGGATGCAGCTGCGGGGGGGGTCTAATTCGGTAACCCATAGTGTTTCAATGACCTAGGCCTGTGGACAACTCCGATGAGGCAACTCCGGCGCCGGCGCAGTTGTGTAAGTCTTTTACCTTCAAGTAGTAACAATCATGATTACCTCGCTTGACAAAACCCTTTGGTGGTCTTATCCTGATTCAGTAGTGCAACCCGTCTGGGGTGCACTCTCTGCTGCCACTAGCGAATCAGACAGAAACCGGCCGACAGATGGATCCCGACCGGTCAGGCTAGTAGGTGATTTCGCGGCATATGCGAGGAACCATCGCCCTCCTTTGGAAGCGCCCCGGCTTGAGCCGGGGCGCTGGCTTTCGGGCACCATGCGCGGGAATGCCGTGTGGTCCGGGAACAGGGAACGGCCGCCGGTTCAGGTCGTCCCGCACCAAACTAGAGCGCCGCGACAGACGGGCTGTCGCGGCGAGAGCCAGCTGAGGATCAGACGGACAACAACGAAGGTCGGCGCAGCAATAGATTGACGCAGCTATTTGGATCTTGGCCGGGATGGGTGTGACACGGCCGGTCCAGTGCTGAGGCTGACTGCGTGGGGACCAGACGACTGATCGCCGCGCCGACCTTGTTGAAACGGGATCTCCGAGCCGACAGGACGAAAATGGTGGAACCACGCTGGGGAAGAAGCTCCACGGTAGGCGTGTGCCGGCCCGGAGGCAAACCGCAGCCTATGTTCGAATCGCGGAGGCGTGACGACCGAGTGCTGCAGCCACCGCCACTATCGTGGAGAACGTTGGAGTCCACTTTCATCACATACTGCTATGCAGAATACGTGCCAATGTGCCAAATCCGGCCACGAACGTAAGACCTTTATTATCAAGCACTAACAGTCCTAGCTCTCGGCGACGCGATTGCGACATAGGAACGTGCTCGTGGCTCGTTTTTGTATGTCACTCAACTACGTGCTTTACGTGGCGCGACAAAGACGAGTGTCGCACCTCGCGCATTGGCCCTTGGCGAGGCTTGGCAGTCTTTCCCCGGCACTTGCCGAGAACACAACCGGAGGTCCTTGCGAGAAGACGGATCATACCCTTGGCTGCGAACAGAGCATCTTGGCGTCGCCGACATTCGCGCGCGGCTTGACCGATGCGCTCGGGCTCGTATACTCACTCCATGAAGGGCATCAGACTCGAGCCGGCCCGAAGCCTACTCGACAACTTCACACATGCGGAGCTGTCACGTCTGGCAAGGCACGGTCAGCTCAAAGTCGCTCTGCCGCGCAGCCGTGCAGCCCTCGCCGATCTCATTACCAGACATCTGGATCTCGATGAAATTGTGGAGGAACTGCGCCACGTCTTTCCGGCCCGGCGCACTACGAAAGCGCCGGCACGTGGTGCTACCCGGATCGACCAGCTTCCCCCACTTCACGGCAGCGCCACGGTCCAAGTCTATTCCCGTTCCCGGCCGCAGCTCGGTCGAGTTCTGCTCGGCCGCGGCAAGGACTGCATCGCACTGAGCTCAAACAGCGCGCCGCTGTTCCTCGAGAATCGCTGGCCGGTGCTCGTGAGTGAAACCGGCCTCGTACCGCACTCGCGACTCTACGCCGCGTTTGTCCGGCCCGGCCGCGTTCACCCTTCGGCCGAGGCTCCGCCGCCCCGGGCCAAGCCCTACCTGCTGGACGAAGGTGAGTACCAGTTCCGCAACGCTCGTCTCCGGTTCGAATTCGCCCACGCCGGTCCGATATCGTTCCAGGTGACGTTCCTGCGCGAACGGCCGCCGACCGGCCGGTCCGAGTACTTGTTCGAACCCATCGTCTGACCATTTCCGACTGCCGATTGTCGATTGCCGATCTCCAATCCGCGCTTTCACCTTCTGCAATCTGCCCTCTGACTTCTAAGTTCGGCTGCTGATGCTGGGTCTTCTCGTAATCGCTGTCGCCCCGGCCGTTGCGCTCTTCCTCTTCTTCTACCTCCGCGACAGGTACCGCAGGGAGCCGATTGGCGTCATGCTCGTGACTTTCGTACTGGGTGCCGCCTCGCTCGTACCTGCGGTAATCACGTCGCTCTCGCTCCAGAAGTTGACCGGCTGGCGCTCGAGCACACCCAACCTGCTCCACGCATTCCTCGGCGCCATGATCATAGTCGGCTTCGTAGAAGAAGGCGCCAAATTCCTCGTCGTGCGGTTTTACGCCTATCACCGCCCCGAGTTCGACGAACCCTACGACGGGATAATGTACTCGGTAATGGCTGCCCTTGGCTTCGCGACCCTCGAGAACGTCCTCTACATCTTCTCGAACGGCGCTGGAACCGGCGTGATGCGCGCGCTGCTGGCCATTCCGAGCCACGCCTTTGATGGTGTGCTGATGGGCTACTTCCTGGGCAAGGCCAAGTTTGCCCGTAACGACCGGGTCGGCAACTGGCTTTCGGCGTTTGGTTTCGGCCTGGCGGTCATCGCCCATGGGCTGTACGACTTCATTGTCTTCTCGCTCGACAAAGCGCCGCTGATGGTTCTGAGCCTGCTGACGATGGCGGTTCTCTTCTGGGTGATTTTCTTCAAAGCCACGCGGAAACTGTCCGAGCAGTCACCCTACAAGCACCCACGACTGGCCGCGCTCCACCGTGACTCCGACGGCGCGGCAGCCGACGATGCGAAGCCGGTCAGCCCGCCAGTCCCGCCCGACCAAACTCCTCGATAGCCGCGTCCGAGAGCGGATGATTGCCCAAGCTCAGCAGGATGTCCATCGGCAGTGTCAGGTGATTCGCGCCGGCGAGCGTGGCCTGCGTTGCCTCCTCGGCTGACTTGATGCTCGCGGCCAGAATCTCAACGCTCTTACCGGTCGCCTTTAGCACCGCCGCCATCTCCGCCACCAGTTTGCATCCGTCCCCGAGCAGCCTTGTGGCCCGGTTCACGTAGGGAATCACGTAGCGCGCGCCCGCCTCGCAGGCGACGAGGGTCTGATGCCCGCTGTAGACGGCGGTTGCGGCGCAGGGGATATCCCGTGAGAGCCTGGCCATCAGTGCCATGTTCTCGGTCGTGGCGGGAATCTTGAGCACGACCTTCTCCGGCGATATCGCAGAGAATTCCCGCCCCTCGCGCTCCCGCTCCGCGGCAGTCTTCGCAGTGACCTGACAGAACACCGGCCCCGGCGAGATTCGGGCGATGCGATCGATGATGGCCATCGGTTCATCCTTGACCTTGGCCATGATGCTCGGGTTCGTGGTCACGCCGGCCAGAAACCCGAGTTCGACTGCCTTCTTCACTTCCTCGATCTCCGCGCTATCCAAGAATAGTCCCATTGTTCTCCTATGCTATTGAGCCGGCACCAGAAAAACGGCGAAGTAATGCAGCTGGGTGTCGAGGTAGGCCAGGTGCCTTCCTTGTTGATACCAGCCTCCTAGTTCTCCGAAATGCCCAGTCACGGTCAACTCCTGCGTCTTGCCTGACAGGGTGATCGTGGTGACTTTGCACGGCCCTTGCTCAAACCGCGGCCCTATGGGCCACTGACGCCTGTCGGGAACGTAGGGGGATGCGACCAGTACGGCTGTATCGCCCATCCAGAACAGCCTCTCCGTATAGGATGCTGCCAGCCTCGTGGCTGGACTCGCCAATGTACCGTCCCGGGTGACTATCCACAGCGTCGCAGAATCGGGAACTTCGCTGTCTATACGGTACATCGCTACCCTGCGGCCATCGCTCGACCAAGCGATCAGGTCCGGCCTTTGCCTCGGCTTCATCGCTGAATCGACCGCCTTGGCGGTAGTGATACCAGTTGTCAAGTCATGCAGGACCACCGAATCCCTGGCGGCGATGCGAACCTCTCGTCCGTCACTTGAAATGGTCGGAACATAAGGCCCTGAGCGCGGTATATCGTCTCGCCAATGGACCTTCGCGTTGCGGTCGAATACTATCGTGCCAGCGCGGGACGTGGCAACAAACAGCGTGTCTCCAGAACTACTCGCAGTCCTGATTGACGCGCCAGGAAGTACTCCGATGACAAGTCCCCTGTCGTTGAGAACCTGCGTTGACTCTGACTCCCCAATGTCTCTGAACCACAGACCGAACCTCGGGAACACGTCACGGCCGCTGTCGAAGAGCTTCCGTCCCAGCCGGTCATATGCGGTAGTCCCTGCGTTGGGACCAAGCCAGCGGCGCACCGCGAAGCGATCTCCGTCCTCAGCGACGGAGACGCAGAACATCTGTAGCGCCACATTTCTCAGATCCAGCGAATCGGGGTACACGTACCGCTTGCGCACCGTCCCCGAATCGGTGAACGAGACTGCGTAGAGTCGTGTCCACCCTGAAGGAGTCAGCTCTAATCCCGCCTGCGCACGGATCATCCGGAATCCTGGATACTCGTTGCGGTGATCCCAAAGCCACCGGTCATATGCGGTGATGGCATCGGTTTCGAACAGCGGCTTAATGGTGTCGCTGGCAACAGCATACGCAAGCAGGGATGCAAGCAGAAGGGTAACCCATCTCATCGCTCACCTCTTTCCAAGCCCGCCAACATACGCTCAACGGCTTCGAGCTTCGGCATTGACGGTTCCGCGCCCATGATTGTGCAGGCAAGAGCGCCGCAGGCGTTGGTGAAGCGCACGGCCTCGTCGAGGCTCGAACCCTCGGCGATCTTCACTGCCAGCCCGGCCCGGAATGCGTCACCAGCGCCGGTTGTGTCTACGACGCTCACCTTGTGCGCAGGGAACCGGCTCAGCTCGGCGCGGTCAACCGCCATCGCGCCCTGCTCACCGAGGGTAACAACTACGCCCCGTCGCGTCTCGGGCAGCAAGACCGCAGCCGCCTCTTCCGGCGTCATCCTGCCGGTCAGCATGTGGGCTTCTATCTCGTTCGGGACGATGAAGTCGATAGGCGCAGAGAACCGCTCGAAGCCGTGCTCGACCGGGGCCGGGTCGAAGAGCACTATTGTCTCGTTCTTGCGGGCAATCTCGGCTGCCGTTCTCGATGCGGCAACGGGTATCTCGAACTGCAGCATAAGGACATCGGCCGCGGCGATCTGCTGCTCTGCCGCGCGAACGTCGTCCGGCGTGACTCGCATGTTGGCCCGCGGCGCAGCGATGATGCTGTTCTGTCCGCTTGCATCGATTATCGGTGAGGCAATTGCGGTTCCCGCCTTCGGGTCACGCGTCACGTGGCCTGAGTTGATTCCCTCTTGCCCCAGCTTCGCCATGAACATGTCTCCGAACGGATCCCCGCCAACCCGGCCGACCATGCTCACGTCCGCGCCGAGCCGCCTCGCCCCGACCGCCTGGTTGAACCCTTTGCCACCGAGGAACATGCCGAACTCATCGGCCAGCATCGTCTCGCCCGGCCCGGGCCGGCGCTTCACCTTGAACACAAGGTCAATCACGAAGCTGCCGACGACACAGACGTGAGGCCGGCTGCCTTTCATGGTGTAGAGAGAATACCGGGAATCAGACGACTATCAATCGACCCCCTCCTTGTCCCTGAACAGAGCCGACATGACCACCGTGGCGATGCTGACGATGAGTGCGCCCCAGAACGCGGCCCAGAACCCGCGCACGAAGAAGTCGACATGGAACCAGTGGACGGCGATGGACGACGAAAGCCACAGCGTCAGGGCGTTGATGACCAGCGTGAACAGGCCGAGTGTCAGGATGATGATGCCGCAGGAAAGCAGCTTGAGCAGCGGGCGGATGAGCGCGTTGACCAGTCCCAGGATAACGGCCATCACCGCGTATACCCACCAGGCGTTAGGCGCGACCTGGATGCCCGGCACGATCCACGCGGCCAGGAACAGGGCGAGCGCCGCGATCAACCAACGGATGAGAAGCTTCATGTTTCCTCCCTTGGCCTGCGCCACGCCAGCGCGGCCGCGCAGCCGGCCGAGCCAACACGAGGCACAAGGCCTCAGATTGTCATAAGGATACCGACAATCGGCCGACTATCAACGGCCGAAGCGCGCAGTCGACTCTGCTAGAAGCCGCGAACGCGGGCCCGGAACAGCCGGGCCTCTTCCGCATCGGTGGCGAGTATGTCCGCGAACCGCTCGGCCTTGGCGCGACGCAGGCAGTAGTTGCCGTTGCTGATGATCAGCCGGCCCGAGAGCGCCCAATCCCGCATCAGATCCCTATCCTTCCTGAGCTCGACGTACATGCTGTCTTCACTCAGCGGCTTCAAGGTATCCGGGTTGAGCGCGAAGGCGACAAGGACCAGTGGTTCCGCCCTCAGCATTATCCGGAGCCCGGGCGGTGTGTCCAGCTTCTTGTCGATGATATCTACGCCGGTGACGTTGCGGGGGTCGAGGGCCTGCTGCAGGTCCATTTCCGGCTCGAACCCAAGCCGGGCGGCAATGACGCCGATGCCGACGTTTTGCACCTCGGCACCTGGCTCGCCGGACTTCTGCGAGTGAACCATCCGGATGCGGAACGTTGAATTCTCCTGGGCCAGCACCATCTCGCGGAACGCACACCACGTCATGATCGCGGCGAGTCCGTTGCCGCGCAGCTTCTCGCGCACACCGACATCCGTCAGGATGACGCCCTTGTCAGGCGGGTTGCGCTCGATTGAGAGCTCACCGCACCGCTCCTTGCCCTCGGTCAGGACGAGCTCTGCAGTCGTTCGCTGGACCTCGGTCGTGAGGCCGAATTCCTGGCCGGCCAGCTTGCCGTCAACCAGCTTGATTGTATCGTGGTCCAGCCAGCGGAAGCGCGGCCCGATGCGTCGCGGCCGCCAGATTGTTGTCGTCGAATCGCTCGGTCGCGTCAGCGCGTCGGCCAAGCCGGTGTCGGTCGATCTGTTGGTTGCCATGGCTCAACTCTCAGTTGCCGAGCCGCGGTGCATAATGTTGGTCACACCCATCCCCAATCTGCGCCCCGCGGGCGCATAGTCCTGATCTAAAGAGCATCTGCTTCAACCGGTGTCCCGTCAAGTCACTACTCGACGGAACACGCGCCAGCGTATCGCCCGATACGCAAGCGAAGCTAGGTCTATTGTAGACACCCCGTTCCCGTTGTCAATAGCTGCTTTACACGACCCGCCAGCCACTTACCGCCCTCTGCCACTGCGACAGACGCGACGTGTCGCACCGATGCTAGCGGAGAATCTCGCCCTAAATCGATGTTAGCCATAGCCGCCTCTGTCGAACAGAACGCCAATCGGCAATTTGCAGTCCTCGGACAGATCTTCGGAGAGCTAGTCGGGAAGCTGCTCTGAAGATGGCCCTCAAGGTGACTCCGAGAACTGCGGTCAGAGCTACTTTGAGGGCGATGGCGGAAGCGACTTGGCCAACGCCGGTCAGAGTAACTCGGACCACAACGGGCAGAACTCCTGACAGGGCTACGTCGGGCACTCTATACGGAGTGGCCGGTAGGACTCAGGAGGAGGTAGCCGTCACCGCAAGCCGGGAAGCGATTTGGCAGACGACTTCGAGGACGATTCGGAGAGCAGTTCTGGGGACGGCCTAGGAGGTGGGGGTCTGAGTTGTCAGCCCTACGGTTAAGACAGTGAACTACAAGGAGATAGGCCGAGAAACCGCGTCGGCGGCTTGTAGCCTAAGAAGTATACAAGCCCTGAACTAGCGGAGCTGCAACATTCACCTCGTCCGGTACTTCATGACGTAGATGCCGCGCTCGACTGAAGC